>JALSSQ010000290.1 GCA_026984165.1 Sulfurovum sp. | reverse complement strand
TCGTCTCACCAGGCTCAACAATGCCTTGCAACGCATTGACAGCCCTATGTTTGGTGTCTGTATAGAATGTGAGGAGAGTATAGGTGTTGGACGCATGTCTATACGTCCTGAAAGTGTGAGATGTGTGAAGTGTGCGAATTAAAGCGCCTCTATATTCCCCACAACCTTACCTACAATCGTAATCTCATCAGCAGGTACTGCCTGAGGTGGGTACATGCTGTTGTCTGATATGAGATCTATCATCCCATCTGGACGTTTTTGGATACGTTTGATAAAGAGTCCTCCTGTGGTAGAGGCGATAAAAATACCATTTTTGTTGATGTCCGTTTGTGTTCTGTCTATAAATACGATGCTGCCATCTTGAAGAGTAGGCTCCATAGACTCCCCATCTACATGAATGGCCTCTAACTCCGTGTTCCCCATGCCTACTATGTTATGCATAATTTTTTCATCTATACTGATGGTCTCAAAGTTTTCATCGAACACCTCTGCCCCGCCACCTGCTGAGGCTCGAATATCTGAGAAATAACGTACTTGAAAGAATTTCTCTGTTTCCTCTTTAAGCATATCTACCGCTTGGTCGAAAAAAAGCCAATTAACCGAAATCTTTTTAAGCGCACAAAATTCCAATATCTCTTCATAAGGAATAGAGTTTCTTTTTTTCATAGAAGCAAAAGTTCCCTGAGGAATACCCAAAGCCTCTGCCACATGTTTATCAAATACTTTTTTACCAATACTGCTCTCAGAAAGAATATCTTTGAGTTTATCTACTATTTCGTTCAAATTCATCATATCTAATCCTTTTTTTGCATATATATAGGTAATTATAGTCTATTTTTCTTAAAAATATGTCAATATGCAATATTTTTGTATTTTTTTTATTATTTAATGTACAATTTGACATATGAGGAACGTAATAAATGACAATAGTTTGTCATTTATAGAGACGGAACCGAAATGGTGGAGCAAAGCGACCCATGCAGGAACCAAGTATATTTCTCAAAATCAAACTTAAGGATACACAATGAGTTATTCACTAAACAAAGAATTATTAAGTTACGCGATGAAAATGGGATGCAAAACAGCAGCAGAGTTTGCCATGTTTTTAAAAGCAAGAGAATCTATCTTGTCATTGTAAACTATTGGGGTCTGACCTCAAATAATTTGTTGCATCGCAATGAATTGTTTGCGGGTCTGACTCCCTATCGTTCAATTACCCAAAAAGTAGCACACGTACTTCATCACCAATCTCTTTAGAGGTATCGTCCTCTGAAGTGACCAAGAGTGCCACGTCACCAAGCATATTGGTAAGAATGGCAGAAGAACCTACTTTTTTACCTTTGAAGTCCACATAATATTCGCCTTGCACAAGTGAGACGTTACACGCAGTAAACTCTGCTTTTTTCGCACGTTTGTTAAATGGCTCTTTGAGTTTGGATTTGACTAATCGTAAGCTACATTTGCCTTGTTGAAGCTTTTCTATCAATAGTACGAGATACAAAAGCGCCGTGACTGTAGAAGAGTAGGCAAAACCTGGTAACCCAATGATAAACTTATCTTCTTTACGTGCCACCATAATGTGTTGACCTGGTTTGACACGTACCCCTTTAAAAACGACTTCACAGCCAAGTTCACGTATCACATCTTTGA
>JALSSQ010000289.1 GCA_026984165.1 Sulfurovum sp. | reverse complement strand
GTTTTGCATAAGTGCCTCGTAATTTTTTGGTTCAATTTTTGAATTATATCTTATTAGGGGTTAGGGGTAGGTTATAGGGTTTAGGGGGGGTAGAAAAGTCCACCAACATGGTATCCACCAAAAGTATGAGAAGATACTCAAATCCTCAGGTATAATCTTTCCAAGATTTCTCAAACCAATAAAAAGTCAAGGAGAGAACCATGTTGGCAAATAATAGTATAACCTATTGTGACTTTCTCAAAGATGCAAAAGAGCCGTTGCAGATACGTTTAGCAATCGTTAAACGATACAATGAGATAAAGAATATTACACAAGTAGCCCTCGAGTTTAACACCACAAGAGTGACTGTAAGAAAATGGATCAATCGCTTCAGTGGTGCGGTTTCCTCTTTAAAAAATATATCAACAGCACCCAAAGAGCCACACAGGCAAATCAACCAAAGAACAGAAGCGTTACTTGTACAGTTCAAGAAAGAGAATGCATCATTGGGATATGACTATATTCATTACTACCTGATAGAGCATCAATGTACAGAGATTCCTTCTCGTGCCACCTGCTATAACATTTGGAAAAAACACGGCTTTGGCTCCAAAGCTAAAAAGAAGCATGAGACAAAAAAAGATCTTAGAGCTGTTAAGGCAAAGTATAAGCCTTTTGAAAAGATACAAATAGATGTTAAAGAGTTAAAAGACATTCCTAACTATCTTGAACAATCTTATGTATTGGCACGCAAGAAAAAACAAGAGGTACCATTAAAATATGGCTTACCAATGTATCAATACACAGCAAGAGATATCAAAACAGGAACACTCTTTGTCTCTCATGCCTATGGACACAACAGACATACAGCTGCTATTTTTGCTGATAGGGTACTGACGCATTTGAGCAACTATGGCATTATACCTAGAGTCATACAGACTGACAATGGTACAGAGTTCTGTAATACAAGAGATGCACTTGATCTCTCGCCATTGTTTATTCAAGTAGTGACCAGAGATGACAAAGTAGAACATAGACGCATCCCTCCTGGAGCCAAAACATGGCAGAGTGATGTAGAGACCTCGCACTGGATTATTGAAAAGGAGTTTTACAATACCATTAAAGCAGTCAGTGACACTAACATGATTACACAACTAAGAGCTTATCAATGGGGCTTTAATGTGCTTAGAAAAAATCGTTATAAAGGAGAGAGAACACCTTTGGAGATATTAAGAGAAGAAGATAATCCAATCTATGCTACACTGCCAAAAGAGATCATGGATTTTCCTACCTGTATACTTGATGAAAAGTTTGATGCTTTTATTCGGGGTGGATACCATGTGGGTTTACCGACCATTAATAATTTCATCTACTTTATTCCCGTTTTCAAAAAACAAATAAACAATCTGTTCAATACTTAATGGTTTAGTAAATATAGAATATAAAATAAAATCTTGTATATTCTCTTTTGTGTCTAATAGTTCTATTTGTTTAATATATTTTTCTGCTAATACTTTACACATAGGATTTACTTCAAACACATCTCCTTTAATTGTTTGTGTAGTATCTTGAATATAATTTATAATACTCATAGCAAATCTATTATTAAAAATTAAATCTTTATCTAAATACTCTTGAATAACATCACTCTTTTTTAACTTTTTTACAAAATTTTTA
>JALSSQ010000288.1 GCA_026984165.1 Sulfurovum sp. | reverse complement strand
CAGAAATTTAATCTGCTTATGGGCAGACAGTTACAAAAGGCCTATGGGCTTAAAAAACAGCAAGCTGTACTGATGATGCCTATTTTAGAAGGGCTTGATGGTGTGCAAAAGATGTCTAAATCTTTGGGAAATTACATCGGAGTAACAGAAGAACCAAAAGAGATTTACGGAAAAGTGTTATCTATTTCTGATGAATTGATGTGGCGTTACTACGAACTGTTGAGTGAAAAAACACTCTCTGAAATAGCACAGCTGAAAGAAGATGTAGCATCGCGAATCGTCCATCCCAAAACAGCCAAAGAAAACCTTGCTTTGGAGATAACTACAAGGTTTTATAATGAAGAGTTGGCTACACTAGCTAAAGAGGAGTTTAATGCGGTATTTAAAGCCAAGAAACTTCCTACACAGATGGAGGAGTTTGAGATGCAAGAGGGTATCTGGATAGCCCAAGCACTTGTCGATGCCAGACTTGAGCCTTCGACTTCTCAGGCTAGACGTGACATTAAACAAAATGCAGTGAGTATAAACCAAGAGAAAATAAGTGATGAAAAGCTTAATTTGTCTGCTGGTGAGTATATTTTGCAAGTAGGTAAAAAAAGATTTGCCAAAGTGAAGGTAAGCTAATGAAATTTAACGCTTTTAAGATTGGAAAATATACCATTGAAAAACCCATTATTCAAGGCGGCATGGGTGTGGGTATCTCATGGGATCAGCTTGCAGGTACTGTTAGCAAAGAGGGTGGATTAGGTGTGATATCTTCCGTAGGTACGGGTGTCTATAAAAACAGAGAGTATGCAGATAAAGTTGTAGGAGCAGAGAAACGTCCGCTAGACACTGCCAATTTTTACTCCAAAAAGGCGCTTATTAAGATTTTTGAAAATGCACGAAAAATATGTGGTGACAAACCATTGGCTGCCAATGTGCTGTATGCGATTAATGACTATGATAATGTCGTAAGAGATTCATGTGAGGCTGGTGCAAATATTATTATCACTGGGGCTGGTTTGCCATTGACAATGCCAGAGGCAACAAAAGATTATCCCGATGTTGCGCTGGTACCTATTGTTTCTACCGCAAAAGCACTGCGTATATTGTGTCGTCGTTGGAAAAAAACACACAATAGACTACCTGATGCAGTTATCGTAGAAGGTCCCTTAAGTGGGGGGCATCAGGGATTTAAGTATGATGAGTGTTTTATGGAAGAGAATCAGCTTGAAAACATACTTCCTCCTGTGGTAGAAGAGGCTAAAAACTGGGGGTCTATGCCCATCATCGCTGCTGGTGGTGTGTGGGATCATGATGATATTGTCAAAATGATGGAACTCGGTGCAGATGGAGTGCAGATGGGAACACGGTTTATCGGCACAGTAGAGTGTGATGCCTCTCAGGTGATGAAAGATATTATCATCAATGCCAAAGAGGATGATATCAAACTTTTTAAATCGCCTGTAGGCTACCCTGCACGGGGTGTCAGCACACAGTTGCATGAGGATGTGAAGCAGGGAACGGCTCCCAAAATCGCCTGTATCTCCAACTGTGTAGCACCTTGTAATCGTGGAGAAGAAGCGAAGATAGTTGGGTATTGTATCGCCGATAGACTCTCTGATGCCTATGACGGCATTGCTGAGTCAGGGCTTTTCTTTACAGGGGCGAATGGG
>JALSSQ010000287.1 GCA_026984165.1 Sulfurovum sp. | reverse complement strand
GTGGTGAAACTTGACAAGCAGATGCTTTTTATGCCTAGAGACAGTTATGTGATTTCAGATTATACAAAGAATAATAAGGACTTAGAAGTATTTCTTATTTTTTTTGACCATCATATTGCTTTAGATTTTTTATCTAAACATAAAAGTGTATCTGGTGTAGGGAAACGTCAAGTAGAAGTTTTGCATGTAAATGATAATATCATTTCTTTTTTGGAGACTGTACAACGTATGCAAATAAGTAAGATGCAAGATGAAATGCTTAGGTTAAAGATTTTAGAGTTTTTGTATTTGGTATTTCAGAGTAATCAAGAGAACTTTATATGTGCGTTAGAGCGTTCTGAATTTCATAAACAAAAAAAAGATATTTCAGAACTCATGCAAACGCATATAGACAAGAAAATGACAGTAGCAGATTTCGCCGCATTAAGTGGAAGAAGTATTTCTACATTTACAAGAGTTTTTAAAGAACAGTTTCAAATGACACCTAGACAGTGGCTCATAGAAGCAAAAATGAAAAGAGCTTATGCACTGTTAGAAGAGGGGGTTTCGGTGACCAATGTTGCTTATACTGTAGGATATAACAATGTATCTCACTTTATAAAAGCCTATAAGAAGATATATAAAAATACACCAAAAAATATGCAAAAATCACTTTGAACGAAAAACAGTATTTATCTAGACTGTTGAGTAGTTTTTTTCTTTTGATTGTTATACACTAACGAAAAAAAGGAATAAACATGAAAAAAACAATATTACTCTTGGCGTGTATGAGTACACTTTACGCTCAACCTAAAGTTGAAAAGATTTTAGATGCTTATATGCAGGCATGGGCAGAGCATAACATAACAAAGATAGATACATTTTATGATCAAAATGTTACATGGTATGATTTAGGAACAGACACGACCATTAGGGGTAAAACAAAAATGTCAAAAGCGATAACGGATACATTTATGGGCTACGTTCCTGATATGTATTGGGCAAAAAGTGGTGATGTATTTATCTCAGACAATACCATTACCTACGAATGGGTATATGGTGGCACTTTTAATGGTAAATGGGGTGATAAAATAGTAAAAAATAAAAAGTTTTCTATCAAAGGTATCAGTACTACAACGATGAATAAAGAAGGAAAAATCACTTCACAAAAAGACTATTATGATGTTTATGGGTTCATGGCTCAGTTGGGTTTACTGTAGCACAAAGGTAAGGCATCTCTGCCTTCACCTTCTCTTCAGACCAATCCCACCACTTCAATTTTAGCAACTTATCTATCTTATCATTAGTAAAACGATACTTGATAAATAGCGTACACAATGCTCAAAGCTATGCCCATGATGGTAGCCTGAGTAGTAGCTAAATGCACCCGCTATGATGTTTGGATGGGTGAGCGTATCGCAAAGCAGTTGTGAGGAAAATTCATTTTCAAAGTAGTTAGGCATTTTAAACTATCCACTTTTCACCATCAAAAACCACCGTATCATCAATACTCAGTGTGTCTGTATCTAACATGACATCTATGTGGAATTTACCGCTGTTTCTTTTCATGCCCTCTTTGGCATAGATGCCGTGCTTCGCACCCAGTGAAAGGTGCAAGCCACACATACGCTCAAATGTCCCCATATCTGAGACATAGCGGTCTTTACTAAAAGCACGGTTGA
>JALSSQ010000286.1 GCA_026984165.1 Sulfurovum sp. | reverse complement strand
AGAGATAAAAGTATTAGGTTTTGCAGGAAAAATTCATCCTTTGACAAATACTAAACATCATAAACAATTGCAACGTATACAACTATCGAACTTTGGCGTACAGGTAGGAGCATTTAGCCATTATACAGGAGCTCAAACATATAAAAGAAAATATACAGGCTTGTATGAGCATTACAAACCAATCATAAAGCATGTTACAGATTCTAATGGAGTAATATTGTATCGAGTATGGCTCATGGGCTTTAAATCAGAAGAAGAAGCTAGAGACTTTAAAAACAATAACAACCTTGAAGGTGCGTTTATAGTAAGAAATTAGGATAGCAAATGATAGAAATAACAAGAGAAACGAAAGAGACACAAATATCGGTAAAATTAAATTTATACGGAACAGGTAAAGCAAAAATAAATACAGGTGTGGGTTTTTATGATCATATGCTAGAAGCTTTTACAAAACATGCACATATCGATTTGGAAGTGCAGTGTACGGGTGATACCCATATAGATGATCATCACAGTGTTGAAGATGTAGGTATCGTCATAGGGCAGGCACTTAAAAAAGCGATTTATCCTGTGAAAAGTATTGAGCGTTTTGGAAATGCAACAGTTGTGATGGATGAAGCATCAGTAACTTGCGATATAGACCTTTCCAATCGTGGATATTTGGTGTTTGAACTTCCTATTGGAGGGAAAGTGGGGGAGTTTGATGTAGAGCTTGTAGAGGAGTTTTTTAAGGCATTTGCTTTCAACTTACCGTTAACGTTACATCTCATTTATAACCGTGGTAAAAATAAACATCACATTATCGAAGCTGCTTTTAAAGCACTGGCTGTTGCATTGCGTAGAGCTGTGACTGTCAATGAAAATGCAGGTATTCCTAGTACAAAAGGTGTATTGTGAGTATTGAATTAATAGTACTTGATGTAGATGGAACGATGACAGACAGTCGTATTACCTACAGTGAAAATGGTGACGAGATAAAATCTTTTAATGTCAAAGATGGTTTGGCTATCACTTCATGGAGAAAGCTTGGAAGGCAAGTGGCTATTATTACAGGGCGAAGCTCAAAGATTGTTGCACGTCGTGCAAAAGAGTTACATATCGAACATTTTTATCAAGGGGTAGATAATAAAAGAGAAGTCCTCGATAGACTTTTAGAAAAATTGGATTTAAGTATGGATAATGTTGCAGCTATTGGGGATGATTTAAATGATTTATCTATGTTGAAAGCCGCTCACATATCTTTTGTTCCTCGTGATGCCAGTGCCTATGTGGATAAAATTGCCCATGTCATCTTAACAAAAAAGGGTGGAAATGGTGCAGTACGAGAGATGATTGAATATCTTATTTCTAAAGAAGGACTGGAAGAGAAGTATCTTGGGCTATGGGAATAAAATTAGAATACATTATTATTTTTACAATTATCTTGATTGTTACAGTTACAACAACTACAAAGTTAGCCAACAAATCAAGTAATTCACATTTTAATACAAAAGAATTGGAGTTTAAAGATACCATTTTTATTGAAGTAGATACAAAGAAAATGTATGCACGATCTCATTGTGACCATGGAGTTAGAGTAGCAGGTGTATTATATCTTACGCATTTGAATTATCATACAAATAATATTGATTTACTTCTTGCAAATAAGGGAACATATAAGAAAAATAGATTA
>JALSSQ010000285.1 GCA_026984165.1 Sulfurovum sp. | reverse complement strand
CCATTTAAATTATTATGTCTTTGAGAACATTTTAGGTTTTAGAGCAGAGAGTCGAAAACCTTTTTTGTGTATGAGTAAGGGGAGTTGGCACTATGAGGAGCTTTTGGCGCATCTCAAGGAGAAGCTAAGCCTGCCTGCGCTCAAAGTAGTGGGTAAAAAAGAGCATATTACCTCGATAGCACTATGCACAGGTGCAGGGGCATCACTGATAGATGAGGTGGAGGCAGATTGTTTTTTGACTGGCGACATCAAATACCATGATGCCATGAAAGCGATGAGTGAAGATTTGATGATGATAGACATCGGACACTATGAGTCTGAGAAGTTTTTTGCAGAGATTTTACACGAAGAATTGAAAGTTTTACCTATTTTGGCTATAATTGCGCATTCTAAAAACCCATTTTATACCCAAACGTAGTAAAGTAGGTTTCAAAATACTGTACAGATGTTGCAGAAGTACCCTATATCCCAAAGGACAGAGATTGAACAAACACTTAAATGAGCTTATCGAGCTTTCAAATAATGACAAAGCGATTGATGCCTATACACCACAACTTGAAGCTGCCGATAAAAAAATAGCTAAAATTCAAAAAAAGATTGATGTTGCACAAAGCGAACTTGATGGACTGAATGCAGATATTGCTGAAAATGATGCAAAGATCAAAACGTTTGATGAGCAACTCACACTTCTCAATGAGCAACTCTCTGCCAATGCAAAGAAGCTCAAAGAAATCTCTACTGAAAAAGAGATGAAAGCGCTCTCTTTGGAAGAGGATATTGCTAAAGAGAAAATGACATTTGCCAATGAAGAGATTGAAAGACTTCAAGCTGTCAATGAAACAAAAAAAGCACTACTGGAAGAAGCGAGCGAAAAAGTAGCTGCGTTAGAAGCAGAATACAAAGCGATGGAAGAGGTAGTTTCTGTAGAAAAAGCGGAGATAGAAAAAGCAAAAGGTGAACTTTTTGTAAAGCGAGAAGAGCTTAGTAGAAATATCGAACAAAAAGTGCTTGCATTTTATGAAAAAATCCGTATTTGGGCAGGTAATACAGCGGTAGTGCCTGTGAAAAAACAGGCATGTTACGGATGTTACATGAAGCTTAATGACAAAACTTATGCAGAAATCATTAAAGCGGATGAAATTGTAAACTGTCCGCACTGTGGACGTATTTTATACCTAGAGCCTGTTAGCGCTGAGGCGTAACAAAGTGTACCGCTATGGAGAAATTTTTTTTCTTTCTCTATAGTCTGTTTTCTTTCCTTATTTATCTTATAGCATTACCCTTTCTTTTTTTATTTTCCTTTAAAACGAAATACAAAAACTCCATTCCTGCTAGATTTTTTTTATGGAAAAACAGACCTTTAAAGCCTGATGGCATATGGTTTCACGCCTGCTCTTTTGGGGAGGCGAAAGCCATTGCTCCATTGATTGAGCTCTTACCTAAAGAAAGCTTGCGTATGAGTACCACAACCCATACAGGGTTTAATGCCATTTCCAAATACACAGAACAAAGCCGTTATTTGCCTTTTGAGCCTTTACTTTTTTACTGGACAAAACGGCAAAAAGCGTTGGTAGTGATGGAAGCAGAGTTTTGGTATTTGCTTTTTGCTTTAGCCAAGAGAAGAGGGGCAAAAACACTTCTGATTAATGCCAGAATGTCTGAACGTTCTTACCCAAAGTATCGGCGTATGGGGTGGCTCTATAGGCAGATATTTAAACAGATAGATGAAGTCTATGCGCAAACAGAGTTAGACAAAGAACGTCTTGAGGCATTGGGTGCAAAAGATGTTGTAGTTACGGGAAATATCAAGCTTTCTAAACTACCAAAAGTAAGTAAAAAATACGTGAAGCCTTCGGGCTTAATGCTTTGTGCAGCAAGTACGCATGAAGGTGAAGAAATATTGATACTAGATGCCTTTTCGACATTTAAAAAGTACAATACAGAAGCAAAGCTCATAGTCGTACCTCGTCATCCTGAACGCTTTGACAAAGTAGCACGTTTGATTGAAAATTTTTCGCAACAAGAAAATCTCTCTTGGCACAGGTACTCTGAAAAAGAAAGCTTAGATAATGATATCGTTTTGATGGATGCTTTGGGTGAGTTGGTAAACTGTTATGCGGTTACAGACATTGTCATTTTGGGTGGGGCATTTGCACCCATAGGCGGACACAACGCGGCCGAAGCAGCGCAGTTTGGCTGTAAGATAATCTCTGGAAAGCATTACTTTAATCAAGTAGATATTTTTGCAGCTATAGAAAGCATAGTGATAGTAGAGGCGTCCAATCTCTCTCGAAGACTTTTACAGCATGGGATACTGAAACGGACAAAATTAAAATATCATACAGATATATCACCACTTGTGGAGAGTTTAACAGATGTTTTATGAGATAGATGACGACAAGGTAAGTATGCGTATAAAGGCACAACCTGCTGCGAGTAAAAATGCATTTTGTGAAATGTATGGTGAAGATGCCATAAAGATACGCATCAAAGCCCCAGCAGTAGAAGGTGCAGCAAACAAAGAGCTGGTCAAATTTCTCTCCAAAAGTTTTAAAGTCCCAAAAAGTGATATAATTTTCAAAACAGGACAAAACTCCAAGATAAAGATACTCGAATTTCCTCTGACAGAAAAATTTGAAGTATGGCTTAAAGCTGTTACATCATAATACTCCTGCACAATGCAGATGCAAGCACCCTTCGGGCTAAAGTGCATTGTTTGTCGCATTATGATGTAACAGTTTTAACAAGAGGGTAAAATGATAATACTCCTGCACAATGCAAATGCAAGCACCCTTCGGGCTGAGTGCATCACTTGTCGCATTATCATTTTACCGTTTTAGATGAATATAAGAAATAGGGGTCTGGTGATTTGTAATTTGTTGCAACGCAATGAATTATGAATCACCTGACCCCGAGATATGTAATTTGTTGCAACGCAATGAATTATGAATCACCTGACCTCGAGATATGGCAAGATTAATGAAGGCAAAAGAAAATGGCAACAGATAAAGCATACAAAGTACTGGCACAACAACAAGATATTTCAAACAAAAAAGCAAAAGAGCTCATAGACAGAGGGCTTGTGTTTGTGGAAGATAAAAAAGTAAAGATAGCACGTGCCCAAATACACACTGAGACCATCTTTCGTATCGAGTATCCAGAAGATATAGAGATACTCTATCAAGACAATGATATCATCGCTATCAACAAGCCTGCACAGATAGACAGCTATGACATCCAAGATGCTATAGATGGTGCAGAACTTTTACATAGACTTGACCGTGACACTTCAGGAGTACTGTTGCTTGGTAAAAACAGAGCATTTATAGACCAAGCGATAAAAGAGTTTAAGTCTCGTAGAGTGGAGAAACACTATGTCGCATGGGTAGAAGGTGTCCTGTATGAAAAAATAGAGATAGATGAACCTATCTATACCATCAAAAAAGGGAAAGCCTTTTCACTTATAGATCCTGTACGTGGCAAGAAAGCACATACCATTGTCAAACCTGAAGAGCTTCAGGGAAAGAAGTCTAAGGTACATATAGAAATCACCACAGGACGCACACACCAAATACGCGTGCACTTGGCACACATTGGTCACCCCATAGTCGGAGATGAACAATATGGAAGCCGCACACAGTCTAAACGTGTACTCCTACACTCTGCAAAAATGAAGATACTCGACTATGAATTTGATGCTAAAGAGCCTAAGGATATTGCACGTTATAAATAATAAGCAAATATTAGATAAAATCGCCATAATATATAAGTTTGTAAGGTAGATAATGTTTGATAGTTTAACCGATAGTTTTAAAAATGCCATAGGCAAAATACGTTTTCATGATGATGACAAAGCACTCAAAAAAGCCACGACAGAACTGAAGAAATCTCTTCTTAAGTCAGATGTCCATCATAAAGTAGTCAAAGACCTTATATCGACAGTAGAGTTAGAAACAAAAAAGCATGGTATTGGTAAAGATAACTTTCTTAAAGCCCTTCAAGACAAACTGACAGATATACTTACATTAGAAGGGGCACCTAAAGGCTTTACTTTTGCTTCTAAGCCACCTACTGTTGTGTTGATGATAGGATTACAAGGTTCTGGTAAAACAACCACGACAGGTAAACTGGCACACTTCCTTAAAGAACAAAAAAAGAAAAAAGTACTTATTGTTGCAGCCGATTTGCAAAGGCTTGCAGCTGTGGAACAACTGAAGCAAATTGCTTCACAAATAGATGTGGAGCTAGTTGCAGATGAAGAAGCTACACCTCTTGAGATTGTAAAACGTGGGCTTGCTAAGGCTGAAAAAGAGCTCTATGATGTTGTCCTCATCGATACGGCAGGACGCTTGGCGATAGATGATGCGCTTATGGATGAACTGGCTGAAGTCAAAAAGGTAGCCAATCCAGATGAACTCTTTTACGTAGCAGATGCCATGACTGGGCAAGATGCAGTAAGAACAGCACAAACCTTTAAAGAGAAAATAGGCATTACTGGTGTTGTTCTTTCTAAGTTTGATGGTGATGCAAAAGGAGGGGTAGCTTTAGGGCTTACACAGCAGGTAGGTGTGCCACTTCGTTTCATCGGTAACGGTGAAAAGATGCCTGATATTGAGCAGTTTATTGCAGACAGAATCGTCAGTCGGTTGATGGGTGCAGGGGATGTTGAGTCATTGGCAGAGAAAGCAGCTGCTGCCATCGACCCAAAAGAAGCAAAGAAGATGACCCAAAAGATTAAAAAAGGGCAGTTTAACTTTAATGATTTTTTGGCACAAATGGAGCAGATGAAAAAGCTAGGAAGTATGAAGTCCATTATGGGGATGATCCCTGGTATGGGCAATATGGCTAAGCAGATTGGTGACATGGACTTGGAAAACTCTGAGGAGATAAAACAAATCAAAGCATTGGTCTCTTCTATGACTCCTAAAGAGAGAGAAAACCCTGATTTGTTGAACAATATGCGTAAACGTCGTTTGGCAGTAGGAGCAGGGCTTGAACCTATGCATGTCAACCGTGTACTCAAGCAATTTAAAAATGCATCTAAGATGGCTAAAAAAATGTCTAGCAAAGGTGGCATGAAGCAGATGCAAGAGATGATGAAGCAAATGCAAGGTGGCGGAGGGATGCCAAATATTCCTCGTTAGCTATTTTCTTCTTAATAAAATTTTTAGACTTGTTTGGGTATAATCGCGTTTCGTTAAGCCTTGATGAGTGTTTTAGTCATTAAAAAGCAGTTGTCAGGACTTAATTTATGGACACTTTTACCTCAAAGTGGGCTGTAATTAAAGATATAACTTAAAGGACATAACATGACAATGATCAGAATGACAAGAATGGGTAGAAAAAAGAAACCATTTTACAGAATCGTAGTAACAGACAGTAGAAAAAGAAGAGATGGTGGTTGGATTGAGTCGATTGGTCACTATAATCCAGTCTCTGCAAACAAAGATCTTACGCTTGATCAAGAAAGATTAAACTACTGGCTTTCTGTTGGTGCACAAATGAGCCCAACTGTGAAAAGATTAGCAGGTAAACAATAGTCTAATGGTAACAGACTTCCTTCTTTCATATGCTAAACTTTTAGTCAATAACCCTGAAGATATCTCTGTTGAGATTCATTCAGTGGATGAGCTTCTTGATGAAATTACTCTTTTTGCAAATAATGAAGATATCGGTAAACTCATCGGAAAAGATGGAAGAATGATTAACTCTATTAAAACAGTTATCTCAGGATGTAAAGCAAAAGGTGGCAAAAACTACCGCGTGAATGTTAAACCTGTAGAGTAACACATGTCAACAGACGCATCACTTATCGCTCAGATAGGGCGAACTATCGGACTTTGGGGTGACCTCAAATTTTACCTTCATACAGATTTTCCAGAACAATTTAAAATAGGCAATACCTATAAAAGCAGTAGAGGTGATTTGACGATTGCTGCTATTGATTTGAAAAAAGGCATCATTAGGTTTAGAGGCTACGAGAGTATTGATGCAGCCAAGAAGCTTACCAATGTTAAAATTTTTGCAGACATAGAGCAAACAAGAGAAAACTGTGCGCTCAAAGAGGGTGAGTATTTTTGGTTTGATATTATCGGATGTTCTCTTAGACAAGAAGACGAATTACTCGGTCAAGTCACGCAGATACAGCGCATGGCAGATACGGATTATCTTATGATAGAAACAGATGTGTCATTGGTTCAAGCAGGTTTCTCCAAAAGTTTTTTACTCCCATATATAAATCGCTACGTGTTGCGTGTCGATCTTGAGGAAAAAGTTATCTACACAAAAGATGCAAAAGATATTTTGGAGGCATCTTGATGCGTTTCTCTTTTGTGACACTGTTTCCTAACCTTATTAAAGGCTATTTTTCTGATAGTATTTTGAAACGTGCTGTTGAAGATGAGAAGATTTCTATAGATTTTTACAACCCTCGTGATTTTACAAACGATAAGCACAACCGTGTAGATGCACCTATGGTAGGTGGCGGAGCAGGGATGCTGATGACCCCACAGCCTTTGATGGATACACTTAAATATGTAAGAGAAACAGCACCAAAAGCACATGTTGTTTTTCTCTCTCCTGTAGCTAAAACGTTTAGACAAAATGATGCCAAGCGTTTGGCAAAAAAAGAGCATATTGTACTTGTTTCTGGACGCTACGAGGGGATAGATGAGAGAGTCATCGAGACATATGCAGATGAATTGTTTTCTATTGGTGACTTTATACTTACAGGCGGGGAGTTGGCAAGTATGGTAGTCTGCGATGCTATTAGTCGTAATGTGGACACTGTACTTGGTAACAGTGCATCTTTAAGTGAGGAGAGTTTTGAAGAAGGACTTTTGGAAGCTCCTGCATTTACGAAACCTAAAAATTATGAGGGTAATGAAGTCATTTCAGAGTTCTTAAAGGGTAATCATAGTAAAATCACGGACTTAAAAAGGGAGCTTGCTTTGTGTAAAACAAAGTATTTTCGCCCAGATTTATACAAAAAGGTATAAGAGATGAGAAACAAATACATAGAAAGCTTTGAACAAGCACAATTAGAAAACAAAAAAGTTCCTGATTTTAGAGCGGGTGATACTGTAAGAGTTGCCGTAAGAATTAAAGAAGGAAATAAAGAGAGAGTACAAAACTACGAAGGGCTTTGTATTGCTATTAGAGGACAAGGCACTGGGCGTACTTTTAATGTAAGAAAAATGGGTGCGAACTCTGTTGGTGTTGAGAGAATTTTTCCACTCTACTCTGATTCAATAGAGAGTATTGAAGTGGTTAGAAAAGGTAGAGTAAGACGTGCGAAATTGTTCTATCTTAGAGAGCTTAAGGGTAAAGCAGCGCGTATCAAAGAACTCCGTAGAAAATAGTTCTTTCATTCGATTTGCACTCATCTTTGTAGGATGTGTGCAGTTCTGAAACTAAATTTCGATACCCCTGTCGCTAAAGCGTAAGTGGGGTACACTTACTCTACGTAAGTTCCTTTACA
>JALSSQ010000284.1 GCA_026984165.1 Sulfurovum sp. | reverse complement strand
TATTTATCCCAGAAACGTAAATAAAGAAAAAGAATTTGATATTGTTTCTAAAACGAGAAAGCAAGGAAAATTGTTTAGTTTTTACAGAAAGGGATTAAAAAACGGTGATATTATTACTTTTGTTGACGATGATAATTTAATTGCTACAGTTTGCGGTGAAAGAGATGTTGAATTTGAGGGGCAAAAATATAAATTATCTCCATTGACTCGTAAAATATACGAACAAAAAGGAGAAGTAAATAATAGCGGAGTGTATCAAGGAGCTGCGCATTTTAAATATAAGGGCAAAAAATTAAAAGATTTGCTTGACATTAGAAAATAGTCTTAAACAAATATTTTTTCAAAAATTAACCTGAATGACACGAAAAAACAATAAAATTGTTATCACATTTTTTGTTCATGTTAATGGTGATATATTAGTTATTGATACTGAAAACGTTATAAAAAACAAAAAATTATATGGGCCATGGTGTTAGATTTTTCATGAGTAAAAAGTAAACTTATATACGACATGTCTGCTTTTTTAAACCCTAAAATAATTTAGATTATTCTAAAAAATCTTTAACTGCATCTTGCACACTTTCTAAAGCATCATACTCAAACCACTTTATATCTTTATCACGTTTCCACCATTTCATTTGTCTACGCGCATATTGTCGATCATTAATTTCTATTTGTTCTAGAAGTTTATCTTCTGTTAGTTTACCTTGCAAAAAATAGGCCAGATTGCGGTACTCAAGTCCAAGATTTTCCATTTTTTCAAATGAGAGTCCGTTTTTGTGCAGAGTGCGTGCCTCATCAAGCATTCCACGAATGGCACGATGTGTTGTGCGTGCGTGAATTCTTTTGACAAGCTCTTCGCGTGGTACGTGAATACCAATTTGCAAAGCGTCATAGGGGGAAGTGGCTTTAGTTTCTTTGGGTATGGTGCCTACTTCCGCAACGATTTCAAGAGCGCGAATAAGTCGGCGTTTGTTTTCTTTATCGATTACTCGTGCACGTTCTTTATCTTTTTTCGCAAGAAGATTAAAAAGTGTATTAGTATCTTTTTGTTCAAGTTCTTTGCGAAGCGTTTCATTTGGTGGCACTTTCGGAATATTTGATTTTCTCAAAAGCGCATCAATATAAAACATAGTACCACCGGCAATGATTGGTACTTTTCCGCGTGCCACAATATTGTGTATTGCTTTGTCAGCAAGGATAACAAAGTCAGACACCGTAAAGACTTCAGTTTTTGGGTTGGCTACATCAAGCAAATGATGGGGGACGCCACACATTTCAGCTCTAGTAATTTTACCACTGGCAATATCAAGCCCCTTATATACCTGTCGAGAGTCCGCAGAAATAACTTCTCCATTAAATGCAAGGGCAAGCTCCACAGCTAAATCACTTTTCCCGCTTGCAGTTTGTCCAACTATTACAACAATTTTGTCTTTCGTTTTCATGCTAAAAAGGAGATATAATATTTTTTAATTTTGGATTTGTCATCGTGTGTATATTTGAGTAGTGCAGATATTAGCATGTCCGAGCAATTCTTGCACATATCTCACATCCGTGCCATTTTCCAGCAAGTGAGTCGCAAAGGAATGGCGTAGAGAATGAAAAGTTGCCGGTTTTTTAATACCGGACTTTTTAAGAACATTTTGAAAAACTTTTTGAAGAGATATGGTCGTT
>JALSSQ010000283.1 GCA_026984165.1 Sulfurovum sp. | reverse complement strand
TACCACTATACTTTTAAAGATGTTTTCCTTAATCTTATTGTGGGCGCAATGAGACTTACGAGCCATTTTTTTGACAATATTTACTAAAGTAGCTTGACTAATTTGCAAACCAAATATATCGTTTAAGGTACTGTCATAAAAGTCAAGTAAAATTATATAAATATTTTTATATTTGTGTTACCGAAAAGAGGGCTTCATGCGATTGATTACACGGAAGTTGATCTAGTGCAGCCGAGTCTTTTGATTCGGCTGTTTTATTATTTTCCCCTATCGGGTCAATCGAAAAGAGTGGCTTATGCTCCTGAATACCGGAAGGCTGATAATTTGCATCAAACATTGTTTCATTTTTCCATAGGGTGTACATCATTCTCAGGAGTTTTGATTGCACCGCTACGTATGCTTTCATTTTAATTCCTTGTTTTTCATAGACCCTATTGTAGAGTTCATTGAAAGGTTTAACTTTATTTCTTACCGTAGAGAAAGCGGGGAGATGCATGGCACGCCTAATGTGTGCATTTCCTTTTTTTGTTATTCTAGTCTTGCCAACTTTACTACCCGATTGGTTTTCTTTCACATCATATCCTGTATAACTTACCAATTGTTTTACATTATTGATAAGCGCAAAACCATTAGTTTCACTCATAACGATGGCAGCTGTAAGCATACCTACCCCTTTTATTGAAGTCATGTAGGCTACTTTTTTATTTAGTGCCTCATCTTTCTCAATAGTACTATATATTTTTTTCTTACAATGAGCAATTTGTTTGTCTAATGTTTTGAGTGTTGCAATAATGCTTTTAGAAACATCTTTGATTTCATACATGGCATAATTTACTTGTTCCTGTTGATTTATGAGCGATGTTCTAATATTTTGTAAATCTTCTAAATGCCTGGTTAATGAGCGGAGTTTATAAAATGCTTGACTGATTGGCTGCCATAATTTTAGTTTTTGAACGGCTCCCATCACTGCTAACCCTTTGGCGTCTACTTTGTCATTCTTGCTTTTTTGTCCTAAGCTAATTAAGAAAGCTTTGGATCTGTTGGGCAAAACAATATTTATATTTTGCTTGTTTTTATAAAGAAACCAAGCTAACTGTTCGTGATAAGCACCTGTAGCTTCAAGGATAAATACAATAGATAAATCTTCTTTTTGATGTTTTGTATACCATTCCTTAAACTGTTCAAAACCATTGAGTGTATTTACAAAGGCTCTACTTGCCTTTATTTTTACTTCTTGATTAGCATCAAATAGAATGAAACAAGCTTTGAAATCTTTTTTTGACATGTCGATACCGACTGAATACTTACTGTTCATCATTACATGATTAAAAGTGAAACAAAATTGATATGAGTGTTTACTATTCTTTGAAACCTTTACTCATCATTGATACTGAATCGAGGCATATAGCTACGTTCTTAGGTACTGTTCTGGCTTGTAAAGAATAGACAAGGAAGAAATTTTCTTAAACACGGCATTACGTAAAGTATACCTAGCATATAGCGTATTATTCTTCCTTGCTAAACATCTGAATTGTAAAAGTAAATAATTGTACTTTTACTTAATAACTCAAAGATATGAGGCATATAGCTACGTTCTTAGGTACTGTTCTGGCTTGTAAAGAATAGACAAGGAAGAAATTTTCTTAAACACGGCATTACGTAAAGTATACCTAGCTTA
>JALSSQ010000282.1 GCA_026984165.1 Sulfurovum sp. | reverse complement strand
TATTAAAATTATATCTTTTTTTTATTCAAGTTTTTAGAGATATGTTTTATTTAGTATATTATTCAAAGTAATTTATATATTTATATTTTAACTATTTGTATGTATTTTATTTGAAAGTTCTTCAAGTAATACTTTAAAATTTTCATCATTATCAATAATTTCATTTATTTTTTTCATTGCATGAGAGATAGCTGTATGATCTTTCATTCCAAAGTAGAGTGCAATTTGTGGCATAGAGTTTGGTGTAAGGTTTCTTGCTAAATAGATGGCTGTTCGTCTTGCATTTACTACATTTTTAGTACGTTTTTTAGATTTGATATCTGAAGGTTTAATATTTAATTCTTTAGAAACAATTTTAACTATATCATCAATAGTAATATGTTCTTTTTTTTCTTTAAGTTGGTCTTTAATGGCATTTTGTGCAAAATCTAATGTAATTTCCTGATTAAGCATATTTGAGAGTGCATTGAGTTTTATAATAGTTCCTTCTATTTCACGTATATTGTCACCCATATGAGAGGCAATAAAATTAACGATTTCATTATTTAGTTTTATTCCGTCAAGTTCACATTTTTTTTGAATAATAGCTATTTTTGTTTCAAGTCCAGGAGGTTGGATGTCTGCCATTAATCCCCATTCAAATCGTGTGCGCAATCTATCTACAAGCCCTGCTATTTTATTGGGTGCACGATCTGCAGTGATAACGATTTGTTTATTGGCATTATAAAGTTCATTAAAGGTATGAAAAAATTCTTCTTGTGTTTGTTCTTTTCTACTTAAAAATTGAATATCATCTATCAGAAGAAGATCACATTCTCTAAATCTATCTCTAAATCTATCCATAGTTTGTGAACGTAAATGGGATGTAAAGGTATTCATAAATTGTTCCAGAGTAGTATAAATAACGGTTTTTCCTAAATTAATATGATAATTTCCTATAGCTTGAAGAAGATGTGTTTTACCTAAACCTACACCTCCGTAGATAAAGAGAGGATTATATTGTTTTCCAGGTTTTTCTGCTACAGATTTTGCAGTAGTATAAGCAAATTGATTTGAATCCCCAACAATAAAACTTTCAAAGGTAAGGGAAGGATTAAGATAGGTACTTTTAGAGGAATTTTTTTCATTAACATTTTTAATTATAGCAGTAGATGTTTTATTTTTTTGTAAACCTACAGTTATTTCTAATTTTGGTTTTACTTTACTTTGTAGTTCAAATAAATGTATAAGTTTATCTGTATATTTTGTTTTTACCCATTTTGCAATTAACAAATTGGGAGCAGAAAAATAGGCTATATCTGATTTTGAATGTTTAGTATCATAAACAAGTTTTTTAATATAGCGTTCATATTCTATTTCACTGATCTCTTTTTTGAGTTCAAAAAGTACTTTTTGTCCAATATTCATGATATTTATATCCTCTTTGTTCACATCAATATGAAGTTTAATACTTCAATGTGAATAACTTTTAGAATTTTATCTAAAATCAGCTAAAATAAGGGTAGAAAAGATAGTAGAATAATTTTATTCACTATGTGAACAAAGGTGTGAATGAAAATATTAGGAATTGACCCTGGAAGCCGTAATTTAGGCTATTGTATTATAGATTGGGATGGAAAAAAGTTTTCACTTGTGGAAGCAGGTTTACTTAAAATGAAAGAAAAAGAGCTTCAAGCCCAAATTGTCGAAATGGTTGAGGGTATAGAGCTCATTTTAAAAGCACATAAGGTAGATGAAGTAGCCATAGAAGATATCTTTTTTGCTTTTAATCCAAAGTCAGTCATAAAATTGGCACAATTTAGAGGAGCACTATGTTTAAAAATACTTCAAGAGGTAGGATTTTTTTATGAATATACAGCCTTGCAAATTAAAAAAGCAGTGACAGGTAATGGTAAAGCCACAAAAGAACAGGTGGCCTTTATGGTAAAACGTCTCTATGGTATTAAAAAAGAGATAAAACCTTTAGATATTACAGATGCTATGGCCATAACCCTCACACATCTTCAACGTGTAAAAATGCGTAAAAAATAGCTTTAATTTGTTAATGGTTTAGTACCTTGTTTTTTAACAGAAATCATACGTTTTTTTGGAATGGTAAAAGTCTCTTTTTTATTACCTTTTACAGACTCTTCAATCATTTTATCATAAAGATAAATATCATTTTTAAAATAAGCCAGTCCATCTTCTTCATAGACTGTAAAATAAAGAATATGTACAGGAACAGCTTTGGTTAATTTAATGGTTGTTGGTTTATTGCTGGCGATGATTTCTTCTATATCACTTTGTGAATAGGAGCCTTTTGCATGTTCAAGAAGAATTTGCATAAGTTTAAAAGGTTTTTCTACACGCATACATCCTGAAGAGTAAATTTTATAGCGTCTTGAAAGTAAAGATTTGTTGTCTGTATCATGTAAATAGACAGCATATTTGTTGGGAAACATAAATTTTACACGCCCCAGTGCATTGTTGTCTCCAGGAAATTGTACAAATCGGTAAGGTACAGGTTTATCATTTTTCTCATAAGGATCAAGCATTTCTTGTGTGATTTGAATCTCTTTATTGCCTGAGAATACATGAATATTATTTTCTTCAAGATACATAGGGTTCTCTCTAAGTACATGGATTAAATCTCTTTTTATAAGATTGTCAGGTATCGTCCATGTAGGATTTAGTACCATATAACGAATTGCATTGGAAAAAAGAGGTGTTGGTCTATCTATACGCCCTACAACAAGTCCCATTTTCATAATTTTTATACCATCTTGGTAATATCTAAGATTAAAATCAGGAATATTTACTTCTACATATTCTTCTTCAAAAGATTTGGGGTAGAGTTTTGTTTTATCCAAATTGGTGATAATTGCTTGTATATTTTTTGTAACAGGTTGATTTAAATAGTATGTCATGATTTTATCAATTGTACCAGTAATTTTTAGTAAATAACGTTTTTGGTAAGTTAATACTGCTTTTTTTAAAGCAGCATCAAATTTGGAATTAATGGGAGCATCTTTTGGATAATCCCCAGAAATTTGTAAACGTTTTTTTATCATTTCTATACGACTGTTGCTATCTCCAAGTTTATAAATTTTATTGCTGTAGGGTATTTTTGGAAATTTGTTCATTATACGATAGGACTTTAAAAGTTCTACAAGTTTTCTATACCGTTTTTCCATGGGAATGAGAGATGTTAAATACTCATATATATGACCATCTAATGCAGCAGAAGTTACATCATTGGGATTGGGAAAACTTTTGGGTGTCATTTCCCATCGTGCTACAATATCATCACTTTTTTCAAGCGCTTTAAGCTTTTTTTGTACCAATCCCCAATCTACATCTCCTTGGACAATAAAGCGAACCAAACGAACAAATGAGTTAGAAAGCATGATATCAAGTCTTGCATAAACAGCTGCTTTTTTCATAGGCGCAATCTCAGCGTTATCTAACTGAAAAAAAAGTTGCCTAATAGCTTTTTGATCAAAAGATTTATTTTTATAGTTAAATAAAGGATCTTGAAGTGCATTGATGAGCTGACTCATTTTCTCCTGATGTTCTTGTCCTACCCATATAGGTTTATAGTTAGATTGTGCATACATATGGTATACAATATTTTTATTTTTACCTTTTAAATGATTTTGAAGAGAATATTCAATGTTTTTGGAAATGTTTTCTATAGTTAGTATCTGAGCATTAATCTCTATTTGTAGTAGAAGTAAAACAAAAAATGTTTTTATGAATATATATAAAACTTTCAACTTTTTTCCCTAAATTTTTTTGTAATTATAGCCAAGTTATTTTTTTTAAAAGCAATATTTTCATTAGATGTTTTTATGTGTCTTATCGATGAGCCTAAGGTATTTGACAGGAGTAACTTTTTTCATCTCTTCAGCCAGCCATTGTATCTGAAACCATGCCGCACCAGAATCACGTAAATCAAAATAGTTTTTAAGAGAGCGAATATTGAAGGTGACTACCATATCTACCTTCCAGTTGTCTGAAACAATATGTTTAAAGCCATCTCCTACATTGCGTTTTTTCTTTCCGCACTCTAAGGCAGTGTAGAGTGCTTGTGCATCTCCTTTGTGCTCTTCTATAAAAGGCAGAGAAGATTTTGCCACGGCATCTTGAAGATATTGGGGATTGCGTTTGTATTGAAACATTAATTTATCATAGATAGAACGAATTTCTATCTCCAAATATGCTCTGTCTGTAATGACAAAAAGATTGAGTGCAAGCAGTTTCTCCAAAAAGAAATCAAAATGCTCTTTGGCTTCTTGTGATGCGGTAAAGGCATTAATGACAGATGACATGGTATATCGGGTAGAACGTACAGAGATAGCTTGAAGTCTATGACGCGCATGCTCTTGTAAAACGCCCCTGCTTGTACCCTGTATCAGATAAGAGAGTGTTGCATGTTCGATGATGGAATGATGATGATGCACCCATGCAAGATTTGAAAGAAGTTCAGAGGTTTCGATGGCATTAATAGCATCAGTGTCCATAGACGTCATCGCCTCTTTTACACAACTGTTTTCAGAGTTTTCAAAAGAGTCATAACAGGTACGTGCAGCGATTTCAGCAACACCTAAACCAGATTGTTGCAGTAGGGTCACTTTTGGTTTTTCATATGTTATGTGATATTTTTCTATTTTTTCCATTTGACTTACCTATTATGCTATGTTTGTTTGCTACAATTATAGCAATATTATTTAAAAGGGACACAATGTTACCCAATGAAAGATTTCATCGTTTTGAAGAAGATTTCAGAGACCCCTATGCACGAGACAGAGACAGGGTATTGCATTGTTCATCTTTTAGGCGTTTAGAGTACAAAACCCAAGTTTTTCTTAACCATGAGGGTGATTATTTTCGTACGCGTCTTACACACTCTTTGGAAGTTTCGCAAATTGCACGTACACTCTCACGTATGCTTAAACTCAACGAAACCCTTGCCGAGGTCATTGCACTTTCTCATGATTTGGGGCATACGCCTTTTGGGCATGTAGGAGGCGATGAACTGGACAGACAGCTTAAAGCAGATGGCAGAGTTTTGGGCTTTGAGCATAATTTCCAGTCATTCCGTGTACTGACCAAATTGGAAAAACGTTATAAAGATTTTGATGGACTCAATTTGACCTTTGCAACGCTAGAGGGGGTGATGAAGCACTCTTACCCTTACAAAAAACCCTTTTTAGAAAAGTTAGATAGACGTTTTGCACTCGAGAAACATCCCAGTTTGGAGGCGATGGTAGTGGATCATGCAGATGAGATAGCCTATACCTCACATGATATCGATGATGGCATCAAATATGGGCTTATTACTTTTGATGATTTACTGCAAGACCCTCTTTGTTTGCGTGTTGACGAGATGGTGCAACAAGAAGGCATTCAAAGAGAAGAAAAACTCTATCGTCACCGTTTTGTTGCAGGGTTGATTAAATTACTTGTTGAGGATTTTATAGCTAATTCTGGCGAAAGTGTCAAAAAGTATCGTCAACCAGAGCCTATTGTGGCGACTTTGAATGCCAGCGAAAAACTTCCTGTAGGTTTTTCTAAAGAGACAGCGCATGGACTCAAAGTGCTTAAAAAACTTCTTTTTCAAAAGCTCTATACCCATGAAAAGATAGCCCGAAAAATGTATGCAGGAAAACAGTGTATCAAAGGACTCTACAAAGCCTTTAGAGACGACAATAAGCTTCTGCCTCCACATCAAAAAGAGCTCTTTTTGGTGCGTAACGAAGCGCGTGTAATCGCTGATTATATTGCAGCCATGACAGACAGATATGCGATGAAGACCTACCATGAGCTTTATGGATTAAGTTTGTAGGGTGGCATTCTCGCCTACGCTGTACCATTCTATTGGTAGGCAATAATGCTCACCTTGCAAATAAAAAATCTACTATATAGTAACTTTTGGGTATAATGCGCGCAAATTTATAAGGCTTTATGCCGTAATCTTAGGACATTTTATGCAAAAAATTAAAAATATTGCCGTGATCGCACACGTTGACCATGGTAAAACCACACTCGTAGATGAATTGCTACAACAATCAGGTACTTTCGCAGCACATCAAGAGGTAGAAGAGAGAGCGATGGACTCTGATGCTATCGAAAAAGAGAGAGGTATCACTATCCTTTCAAAAAATACAGCGATTACCTATGGTGATCACAAAATTAATATCATCGATACTCCAGGTCACGCTGACTTTGGTGGTGAGGTAGAGCGTGTACTTAAGATGGTAGATGGAGTACTTCTTCTTGTTGATGCACAAGAGGGTGTGATGCCACAAACAAAATTTGTTTTGAAAAAGGCGATTGGTTTTGGGCTTATTCCAGTAGTAGTCATCAATAAAATCGATAAATTTGGTGCAGAACCAGAAAGAGTACTTGATGAGGTATTTGACCTGCTTGTTGCACTTGATGCCAATGAAGAACAGCTTGAATTCCCAGTGCTTTATGCAGCAGCACGCGATGGTTATGCCAAATGGGAAATGGAAGATGAAAATAAAGATATGACACCACTTTTTGAAGCGATTTTAGAGAAAGTGCCCTATCCTAATGGTTCTGCTGACAACGATACGCAGGCACAGGTATTTACGCTTGACTCTGACAATTTTGTAGGACGTATTGGTATTACACGTATCTTTAATGGTAAAGTCAAAAAAGGTGATGAGTATCTGCTTGTGAAAGCAGACGGTACCAAAAGCAAGTCAAGGGTCTCAAAACTCATTGGGTTTAAAGGGCTTGAGCGCATAGAGATAGAGGAGGCTGAGGCTGGGGATATTGTGGCTATTGCAGGTTTTTCCGATATTGATGTGGGTGATTCTGTCTGTGATGCACAAAATCCTGTACCACTTGATCCGATGCATGTTGAAGAGCCTACACTCTCTGTAGTCATGTCGGTCAATGACGGACCTTTGGCAGGACAAGAGGGAAAACATGTTACCTCAAACAAAATCAAAGAGCGTCTTGAAAAAGAGATGGAGACAAACATCGCTATGCGTATGGAACCAATGGGAGATGCTTCGTTTAAAGTTTCTGGGCGTGGAGAGCTTCAAATCGGTATTTTGGCAGAGAACATGAGACGTGAAGGGTTTGAGTTTATGCTTGCACGTCCAGAGGTTGTGACTAAAGAAGAAAATGGTGTCAAAATGGAGCCATTTGAGCACCTCGTAGTAGATGTTCCAGAAGAATTCCAAGGGGTTGCGATAGAAAAACTTGGAAAAAGAAAAGCAAACATGACACAGCTTACACCGATGCCAGATGGTACCGTAAGATTGGAGTTTGAAATCCCTGCACGTGGGCTTATTGGTTTTCGTTCAGAGTTCTTGACAGATACCAAAGGCGAAGGTATTATGAATCATTCTTTCTTAGAGTACAGAGCCTATACAGGCAGTGTACAAAGCCGTACACCAGGCGCACTGGTTTCTATGGATGATGGTGAAGCTGTCGCCTTTTCTATCTTTAACCTCCAATCACGTGGTGTGATGTTTATCAAGCCACAAGACAAAGTCTATTCAGGTATGGTGATAGGTGAAAATGCACGACCTGGAGACTTAGATGTGAATCCGCTCAAAGGTAAAGCACTCACAAACATGAGAACCTCAGGAGCAGACGAAGCTATCAAGCTTGTTCCTCCTAGAGAGATTACGCTGGAGTCAGCTATGGAGTGGATAGAAGACGATGAGTTGGTAGAAATTACCCCAGAGTCTATTAGAATTCGTAAGAAGTCATTAGACCCAGTGGTAAGAAAACGTTTAGCAAGAGATAAAAAGAATTCGAAATAGTTTTATTTTTACCTCATATGCTAAACATGAGAGAGAGGTATATTTATCGTACACTCTCTCATTTCATTAACACCCCTTCAACCAAATTTACAGCAAACCAAAAGATTATTTCCCTTAAAATTTTTAATTTTTAATTTTTAATTTTTAATTTTTAATTTTTAATTTTTAATTTTTA
>JALSSQ010000281.1 GCA_026984165.1 Sulfurovum sp. | reverse complement strand
TTTATACCGTTAGCATCTGTCATGCTTATAGGCATTCTTTGGTCAGCGTATTCAAATCTCTGTAGAAGGTTGTCGTTTGCATCATAGATGGCTAGTAGGGTCGTAAGATTTTCCCAAAGGTATTTCTCTACTACTTGACCATTTATGAGTTTTGCTACTCTTTGGTTATTGGCATTGTGTTTATATGTGATGGTTTTGGCAAGATAGAGGGGTCTGGTGATTTGTGATTTGTTTCGAAGAAATGAATCATGAATCACCTGACGCCCTCGGTGAGATATAGAAACATTTTTGATGCTAGAATTTAGTGTAAATCTTGGATTATGTGACATGATTTATTTTAGCGTGTTTTGGCTTGTAGGAGGATACTACAAGAAACATCGCATGCTTAGCATTAGCATCACCTGACACCTATGCTCCCTATACTCCTATTTCATTCATCATCATCAATATATAGTAATTTTACTCTATGACCCGCTGCTAAACTAATAACATCCTTTTCATTCTCAAGTTCCATATATGAATAACTAAGTTCTACTGCATCCATAGTTGTTTTCAAATCAAAATTATCATCAAAAATTTCTGTTATTTTTCTAATACCTTCATATTTACTATATGCTGCTTTCCCATCCAATTCTGTCTTATCATCTATACTTGCACACCATTCCCCATATTTAATGGCTTTTTGTAATACCTCTTCATCATTATCAGCATAAAATAATGTAAAATTTTCGTATACTGGGATTGTATCTTGTTTTCCTTCTTTTACTCTATATGATATTAAAATACTTGCCACATACCATTGCATAATTAATCTCCCACTAATTTATCTTGTTTTACTATTTGGACGACATCCAAAATGTTTTTGTGCTCTTTTTATTTTTTGACGTTTTACATTGTCTTTTTCCATTCTATAAAGGTTTCTAAGATATTCACAAGGATCTTTTAATCCTTTATTTTTAACATCACGAGTATATTCATTTTCAAGTCTTTGTTTAGGTTTAGCTAAACAAGCAACATCGTCTGTTACAGAAGAATCATTATAATTATCCCACCACTCTGCTAAATCATAACCAGTTTGATAGCCAAGTTTCGCCGCTTCGTAAAATAAACGCCACTCCAAAGAAGGTAATGTAATAGTTGTTGACCAAGGCAATGCACCAGATAAACCACTTTCGTCAACCAAATTCACAGGATCCCCAAGCACATACCCATACAAATTCGAGTCCCCACCACTAAACCCAATAGGGTCTTTGGCTGTCCACTTTCCAGTATAGGCATCATAATCACGGTATCCAAAGCGTGTGAGCTTGGTGTCTGCATCGTATAGTCCACCTGCAAAGCCAAATGGTATGGTGAGGCTTGGGTTGCTGTCTGAGAGTATATTACCGAAAGTATCGTAAGATATTTCTTTTACGATGTTATGGCTTGTGTCGCTTATGGCTCTTAGACTTCCTACTTGGTCGTAATGCAAGTAGTACTTTTGTCCGTTTTGGATCATGCTGATAGGCATTCTTTGGTCTGCGTATTCAAATCTCTGTTTGAGATTGTCGTCTTTATCATAAATGGCTAGTAATGTGGTGAGGTCTTTCCATAGGTATTTTTCTACTACTTGACCGTTTACTAGCTTGGCTACTCTTTGGTTGAGGGCATTTTGTTTATATGTTATGGTTTTGGTGGTGGTGTTTTGTGCATCATCTTTGATG
>JALSSQ010000280.1 GCA_026984165.1 Sulfurovum sp. | reverse complement strand
TGCTAATAGTTCAAATGAACTTAATGCTAACTTTGGACTTAATGGTACAACTTTAGAGATTACCGATGCAGGCGGTACACTTAGCCAAGACTTAAATACTACATTTGCAACCGATGCAGAACTAGCCGCACTTAATATTAATGATGCAGATAGTAATAGCTCTAATGAAATACAGAGTTTAACATCAACTGATGGAAGTGTGATTCTAACTCAAACAGGTATTAATTATGATTTAAGTGTTGCTGCAGATATAACAACAACGATTGGAAATACAATAGTAGGACATAAAATAGCTGATTATACTAATGAAGCAAATGCAACAGTAAATATTAATGAAACAATTACAACATTAACACAACAGGCATCTCCTAATCAATTAGATTATAGACATACAAGTGAAGATGGAACAGTAACTACCTTTAGATCCAGCCCTATAGTGGCTTTTGGTAAAGTAAGTAGTACAGGAACATTATTGCGTGGCTATGGCGCAACAATCACAAAAGGTACTACTGGTAACTACACTGTTACATTAGATACTGCAAGAAGTACAGCAGACTATACTATCCAATTGACCATACTAGATTCTAACGGTGCAGGTAGAGATGACTATGACCTTGCCTATAGTAATCAAACAACAAATAGCTTTGTAGTACAAACTGGTGATAACGACAATGGTAATACAAACAGACAGCCCAAAGACTTTGAATTTATGTTTACAGTAATTGACTATTAAAAGGAATGAGACAATGAAACAGTATATTTATAAAATAATTTTAGTACTTAGCTCTTTTTTACTATCTTCTGCATATGGAGCATTTAGTGGAAATTATGTTTTTCAACTAGAGTCAGGTACACAAGTAGAGCGAGATGCTAATATTACAACTCCACAAGCAGGTATGATGATTTTCAATACCACAACAAACGCCATAGAATATTATGATGGTACATCATGGGTAGCTGCTACAGCATCAAATATACCATATATTACTGATAGTTTTAAAAAAGTTCGTGCACCAAATACAACAAGTATAGTCACAATTAATGGTGAAAACTTTACACCAAATACAACAGTTTCAATAATAAATCCTACCTTTACAGGCACTATTAATTCTGTAAATGTTTTAAATCCAAAAAAAATTGAACTGAATATTACAACAGGTGCTACATTGGCAACACACGATATTGTTATTTCCAATAATGGAGTCTTAAATACACAATGGCCAGGAAATGGTACGGGATTGTTTAAAGTACAAGTAAGTAATTGGATAGATTTACGAGCAGGTGGTACTACTTTAACAGCAGGAAATGCTTCAGGTAATGATATAAGATATAGATCTGGTATGAGTATTCATCGTGATGCAGGTGGTATGTATTTTACAGGTGCATCTATATGGTCATCTTGGGTAAAGTTTGAAAGTCTTGTTTGGAGTAGAGGTTCAAATAAAACATTAGAATGGATCTTTTCACAACCAAATAGTTCAAGTAGTTCTATGATGATAGGTATTGGCTCTACGGCAACGAATGAAGCTTCAAGTGCACAATATGCTCAAGGAGAAGTACAAGTATACTTTAATACAGCGACATCAATGTGGGGACTTTATGGTAATAATGGTACTATTGGTTCTGCGGGTAATCAAAGTGCTAGTACATCATTGTCAAGTTGTGCATCAGGTATTTTAAAAGCACGTTTTACGAATGACGGTACAGCTGGTAGTGGCATATTTACACTTTATTGTTTACCATCAACAAATCCTGCAGTATGGGATGACACATCGAATATTTTGACATCCTTTACGATAGGGGGTTCTTTGAATCCTTCACAAAGTAATATCATGCCATTTATAATTCCACAAAATGGTGGTACACAACGTTTTATTGCAGTCAAGGTGCAGTAATGAATATGTCAAGATATAAAAAGAATAAATCTTTTTTAATCTATAAAAGATGTATAAAGATTTGTTTTTTTATGATTCCTATATCTTTATTATATGCAGTACCACTTAGTGATGAATTGATAGTACTTCATCATGCTAGCACAGCTCAAATGAATGCCATTGCCTCACCTGTAAAAGGTTCACTCATCTTCAACACAGATGATAACGAAGTCTATGAACGCAATGCTACTGCGTGGCATAAGGTTTCAACCAATAGTATAGCAATTTCAGGTTCTGGTACTCTATCAGACTCCTATCTCTAGTTATCCTGCATGGTTTAGGTAAATAAGATGACCTATGATAAATTTGAACTGATTTTGACATATTTTGACATTTACATGGTAAAATATGTAGAGATAGAAAACTATCGTACTCTTGGAGTTTTATAGATGATACAACATATAAAAATACTTTTTTTTACTCTTATTTTAATGTTGATACATCCTCTCTATGCCGATGTTGTTATTGGCAATGGAAATATTGAAAACCTCAATTCCGGTGTGATAAAAGATATCAACTGTCAAAATTATACTATTCTTTCTGGTGGTTTGCTCAGTACAGCTAATGGTGGTGTACTTCGTGAAGTCACAAGAGTGGAAATTAATGGTACTTGGGATTTTGGTAGCGGACAGATAAAAGAACTCGGTACATGGATCAATAATGGTACCGTAGCCGCAACACCTACACAAACGGGTAGTACACCCAATCTACACTTTACAACACTCTGTGGTCCAATATCTGTTCAAGGAACTTCAGACACCGATGGTGATGGTATATCTGATGCAGATGAAGGTGACAATGCTGTGGCTCTTGGTCATGGTATTACCTTAGATCAAGATGGTGATGGTATCTATAATTTTTTAGATGATGACAGTGACAATGATGGGATATCTGATAGTGTTGAAGGTGGAAATAGTGTAGATAGTGATGGTGATGGTATTCCTGATTATCTGGATAAGGATGATTCACGTCCAAATGGTAGCAGTGATCTTTCTGTGGGAAATAATCAAGGAGATAGTGTAAGTATAGATATCTTAGCAAATGATACGCTTAATGATGGTTCGGTAGCTATAGCCGATGATGTTAATGTGACCCTTATTGCACCTAATGGCGGTACAATCAATGCAGATGGATCCGTCACAGTCCCAGGAGAAGGTACATGGGTCTATAACAGCAACACAGGGATATTATTATTTACCCCTGTAGATGGATTTGAAGGTAATCCAAGATCCATACACTATATACTTACTGAGATTAATACAGGACTACATAGTATTCCTGTTGCAGTGACCATTATGTATGATGATGTTCAGCAAGTCTCATTACATGCTGTAGATGATGGTATTATTGTTATAGGACATTATGGTGCAAATGTGATTGATGTCTTGAATAATGATACCTTTAATGGAAATGTGTCTATTGAAATTATTCAGGAATCTACTTATGGTTCACTTGAAATAGTCCAAGGGAATGATGGAAGAGAAGTGATTCTTTATTCACCGTTTGCAGATATTAACCATGTATCAGATGATTTTGTATATGCCATTACAGATGGTAACAGTACTTCAACAGCAACAGTAAGGTTAGACATACAATGTGCATCTTCCCAAACATCAGATGGAGATACTTTAGGTACTGGTACCTCTTTGTTAATGATGATTTTTACTATAATAATAGGGCTATATGCACTTAGGCGTGAAGATGAAAAATCATGAAGTTGTTGTTTGTTGTATTATTTGTACTAATACCTCTTTTTGCAAATAAAGAGATAGTAGTTGATTTGTCTTTGCAAAGAGCCTATGCTTTAGAAGATGGGGTTATCGTATTTAAAGGGCGCATCTCTTCTGGAAAACAGGGGAAAGAGACCCCCGATGGTACTTATAGGATTATACAAAAAAAGCGTATGCACCGTTCAAATCTTTGGCCCAAACCCAATGGAGGTGCAAAGATGCCCTACATGATGCGGTTGACCAATTCGGGTATTGCGATGCATTTAGGATATGTACCCAATAGACCTGCATCCCATGGATGTATCCGTCTGAAAAATGGTTTTGCGCAAAAGTTGTATCGCTGGGCTAGAGTTGGTACAAAAGTAGTTGTTCAAGGGCGCGGTGAAGATTATGTGGATGCGTTAAAATTTGCTAAAGACTATTATGGTGACGAGTACGCTATTATAGATATAAATGATTAATACTGTGTTAATTATTTTATTATAGACTATTATGTACATAATAATTTAAGGAAATAGAATGAAAAAAATAGTATTCACTTCAATCATAGTAGCATCGGTTGCAACTTCAGCACTATATGCAGATATAATCTCAGGCGTTGCAAAAGACGTTGCTGTCTCTAAGGCAAAAACACAAGCGAAAGATGCAGTTGTGAAGCAAGTTGCAGGAAATGATCCAGTAAAACAACAAATAGCCAAAAAGGTAGCAGATAAAGTAGTACCTGAGCCAAGTTCAACAGATAAAATAAAAAGTGTTGTTGCCGATAAGGTAATGGGTAAAAAAGATGTTAATGCTTCAGGAATGCTAAAAAAAGCTGTCTCAGACGAAACAAAAGAACCCTCTATGAAAGAAAAAGCCACAGACATGGCAGTAGAAAAAGCAGTAGGATCAAATCCTCTGAAAAAAGCAGCAGCTAAAGGTGCTATAAAGTCTTTAGGACTTTAGTCAAAAAGAGTATGACGATTATTTCGTCATACTTACCTCTTTCATCATCGCAAACCAATCTCTTTTAAATACCTTTTTAATATATGCCTCATGATGTGGTACAAGACAGGCTGAACAGTTTTGATGTATGGCGTTATCACTGATGTATTGACTGCCATGTTTTGAGTGTATGTCACAGGTGGAGTAGAGTGTTTTATCTTCTACTTTTTTAAAACCCTCATCGTCAAACCTGAAATGAGGGCAGGCACAGAGGTAACAGTTGAGTTTTTTCATGTCGTGGCATTTTTTATTGTCTTTGTAGAGTGGGCAGAAATCTGGCTCATTTTTGACCATATTTTCAAACCTGAAGTAGCGTATGACTTCTTCATCACTAAGTTCTGTGAGTTTTGCCATAATGGCTTTGTGTTTTTTGCCGTGGGAGTAAAACCAAGAACTGTAAGTCATACCTTTGCCTTAGAGAAACTTTTAAATATCAACCACACAATAACCCCTTCTACCACAAGAAGAAGATAATGAAGCAGATAGACCTGTGTTTGATGACTGCTGATTCCCTGTGCTGAGAGGATTTTGTAAAACAGATAGGACATCCCCATACCAAAGAGATAGCCTAACTGTTTGGCTGTGTCTAGTTTGGTAAGTAGAGTATCTGTTTTGAGGAGAAGTGTCTCAGCTCTTACAAGATATGAGCCAAAAATAAAGGTGATTTGGTAGCCAATATACATGATGAGGGCAGTTTGATAATTGTATTGATAGCGTAAAAAATAGAGTATGGCTACAATGAGTACGCCTTCGACAAAGAGTGAGATACGAAAAAACCATGTGGCATTGAGTATCTGGTGATAGAGACGTGCCAAAAGTAACATAGCCAGTGCCAGTAAAATGCCACCAATCGAGTAGATAGACGGCTCCAGTGGAGTATAGAGGGTGAAGATGGCACCCACACTTAACCCCAGAAAAAAAGAGTTAAAGAACTTATATCTGATAAACCATTCTGGGATAAGTGTTAGCATAGAGTATTATAGCCTAAAAACTGTAGCCTACTTTGGCATAGATTGAGCGACCTTCTGTCGCATAGCCGTAGCTTGATTGATACTCTTTGTCAAAGATGTTTTTGGCATGAATACTCAAGTCAAAGTCTTGCATGATTTTGGTACTGAAGTTTAGGTTCCATATGGTGTAGTTACCTGTTGAAACGTTAGAAGCGACAGGATATCCACCATCGGTATCAAATCTCTCTCCTACATAAAGGGCATCTACACCAAAATGCATTTCGTTAATGTAGTAACTTAAAGTTGCATTCAGTGTGTCTTTTGCACGTCTGATAAGGTCTGAGCCATCTTCTTTGGTATAGTCAAACAGGTGTGTGTAGTTTGCACTTGCTATGAGATTAAGTGCATCAAAGGCATAGCTACTCTCTATTTCAAGACCAGAGAAGTCTGAAGTCCCAGCTACATTGTAGTATCCAAAAGCACTGTTATCATAGTCTATATTGTCTTCTACACTGTTGTTAAAGTAGGTCACCTTGAGAAGGTCTTTGTAAGATGCTGTAATGTCGTAGCCTTTAGTGTAACTAGGCTTTAAAAGTGTACCAAATGTGGCATTGGCTAGTTGATAGGCACTTGGTGCATCGTAAGATGTATAATAGTTGGCAGAAGTGGTAAATCCTTTAAGGAAATCATGATGATGCCTTATACCTATTTTATAGGTTGTCTTATTTTCAAACTCACTGTAGTTATCATATCTTAGGTTTGTTTCAAGTAAGGTATTGGCATTTATATGATAAGTGTTTGATAGATAGACAGCTTTGTTTTTATAGTCTGCTTGACTTTCGGGAAAGGTATTATACTGGTTAAAGCCATCTATGCTTTTGTACTCAAATCCTAAGATAGCTTTACCTACAGTGTAGTCATAGGCATTGATAAAGGCATATTCTTTGAGTGTTGCTCTATAGACATTGTGACCATCACCATAAAATCCTGTGGTGTAATAGTCTCTGTCGTACTTGCCTTCACTTGCATGCAGTGTAGCACTGTAGTTGTTTTGCGTATAAAGGTAGTCAAGTGCTACATTACGTTGGTCTGACGTGGCATGCGAATAGTCGTCATCTGCCTGTGTGGCAGAAAAACTGTCATCATACTGTGTCTTTGTTTTGATGCGGTTGTAGCTAAGGTTAAGGGTATTGTTTTCATTGAATGCATAACCCAGTTTGAGGTTTGCATTTTTGTTTGTATAGCCATCTGCTTCCGCATCTCTTGGTGCTAAGGCTGAAAAACCATCAGTATCAAGGTATGAAGCGAGCACTTGTGCAGTGAGTTTTTCATCTTTGTAGCCTAAAGTAAGGTCTGCACCTTTGGTAGCATATGAACCATAGCTAAGTCCCAAAGAACCATGCACACCCGCTTTTGCTTCTTTGGTGATGATGTTAATCACACCTGCACTGGCATTGGTACCCCAGATACTTCCTGTTGCTCCTTTTATTATCTCAATTTGTGTGATGTTTTCTGTGGTTAAACTATCCAAGAGTGCCGTACCATTGGTAGTACTAGGGTCATTGAGGCGCATACCATCTAAAAGTACCAACACTTTTCCAGAGTCTGCACCACGTACAAAAAAGGATGTTTGCTCTCCTAAACCACCTGAGTGTGTGACAGAGATGCCAGCTACGGTATTGATGGCTTGTGCCACAGTTTGGTAGCCATGCTCTTTGATGTCATCTTCTGTAATGACAGAGATATTAGCTGTAGTATTTTGGATAGACGTAGGTACTTTATTGGTAGAGACTACGGTGATATCTTCAAGTGTAGTGTCTGCAAAAGTATGTGTCGTTAAAAGTAATGTAGCCGCAATAAGGCTGAGTGTTTTTGTTGTCATAGATATTCCTAATTTATGTGTAGGGTGCGTAATCACGCACCGCTATAAAAAAGGTGCGCAATCACGCACCCTACAGAGATTGAAATTGAAAGTTTATATTGTTTGTGCAGGTGGAGCAGTTTTATGGGGTGTGAGAGCAAATGCCAATTTATGGTACTGATAAGTGCTGTCTAGCTGTGTCAATTTATGCAAAGTTGAATACATCGCTATAACTGCTAACGAAAAGTACTGTTTATTGAGACCGCGTAAATATTTTTTCATAAGTGGAATTTTACATAAAATTAAGTATTATCAGCTTAATTATTTTTAGGAGTATTCAATGGCAATTGAAACAGTTTCAAGCACTGAAGAGTTTAAAGCATTGGTCACAGAAGTGACTTCACAAGCAGGCTACAAAGAGCCTATGGCATTTGGTATTGCACGTGTTGACCGTGGGCAAAAAAATGCAGAGAAAATTTTACAGGCAAACTTTGGACTCATCAACTGGAAAGAGAACTTTGGTTCAGCCGCAGTATTTATCAAGGCATTACAAGAAGCCAAAATCAATGTTGATTTTTCAGGGTCTGAATTTACAGCAACGATTAACGAAAACTTTGTAAACAATGCGATGGC
>JALSSQ010000279.1 GCA_026984165.1 Sulfurovum sp. | reverse complement strand
CCTTCTCTATCAGCACCTCTATCCACATCAAAGTCCTTTGTACCCACTATTACTGCTGTTTCTTTAGGATAACTCTCTATAACAATACGACTACTTTCATCTGCTCCACCATGAGTCAAACGTGGGTAGTGCCATCTGTCTTTTATTTTATATTCACCTCCCCTAAGCCATAATGTCTCACCTGGCTGAACCATATCAAGTGCATCTTGTAATCTATAGGGATTTCCCTTGCTTCCATCTCCTTGTGCAGTTGCATTTGCTGAAGCATATATATCACCATTTTTTGGTTTATTAGAAGAGGGAAAATTTTGAATTTTATTTTTGAGAGTACGAAAACTTACTTCTGATGAACTATGGGTCACTGAATTAGAAGAATTAGAAGAGGTATTTACATTAGAGCTGTTATTGTTATCAGATTGTGCACCTCCTGAACATCCCACCAGTACCATTGCAACGACTAAAGTATATATAAAATTCAAAGACATCTATTTGTACTCCTAAAAAAATTTAGGCAATGATACAACAATAGTATTAACTTACTGTTACCCATTACTTATTCTATGGATCTATTGTATATCATTTTTGTCACAAAAATGTCAAAACTACGGTGCAACAATCTTAATCATCTATTTGTTTGCCATACAAGCATCACTCTAAATATGAAGTTAAGAAAACCAAACTATAATGAGATACCAAATTTATTGAAAGGACTTTTTTTGAAAAATCTATATATAGTTTGTAGCATTTTTATTTTTGTAGGCTGTCAATCAAACAATACAAATATATCCAATACACCTAACAACATAAACATAAATAACACTAATACCAATAACACCCATAATACCACCTCAACACAAACACTTTCTCCTGATAAAATCACTGATATTGTACCTATCTTTATTATTGGAGATTCCACCGTACATAATACAACAAAGGTAAACAACAAGAGAGTCAACTGGGGATGGGGTGATGTTATTGATACACTGATGAAAAACCCAAATTTAGTGCATAATCATGCAAGATCTGGAGCAAGTTCACTCAGCTTTTATACCGATATACCATCGTGGAATACTACGCATTTTTGGGGTAAAAAAGATGACAATAACACATGGATACGCACCAAAAATAACACTATGGGCACAGCAGAAGATATAGAAAATACAGATACATCTTCAGGTGCTTTTCTCTTTATACAATTTGGACATAATGACGCAGCAAATGGTCGTACCCTTGATTATGCAACAAACACTGTACCCTTAGTAAACATCAAGCAGTTAAACAATGTTCCCTCTAAATTAAAAAGTTATGAAGAAAATTTAAGACATTACATTGACTTTGCACTTGCGCATAATGTTACTCCTGTTCTTGTTACTCCTGTCTCACGTATGATACCTGGAGATTGCCCTCCTGATGATAAAACTGCAGCAGCTTGTGGAGCACAACATATCTATTATTTACATTCAAGTTCTGGATATTATAATCAAAATCCATTCAATGAAATGACACTAGATTATCCTCAAGCAATGAAAAATTTACAACAAGAGTATCTCAAGAAAGGTAAAAATGTCTTACTGCTTGATCTCACAAAGGCTTCCATGGATCATTATAAAACCATTATTTATTCACAAGAAAAAAAAGCAACAAATAAATCTGTACAAGACCGCTACTCTTACAATGGTGATCAAACACATTTCAATGAAACTGGTGCACTTAAAATT
>JALSSQ010000278.1 GCA_026984165.1 Sulfurovum sp. | reverse complement strand
TGCGGGTGAACTTGCAACGGCACTAGACTTCAACGACTACCTCAAAAAGACTATCAAGTCTGAGATAGCCGATGTCTGTAACATCTCCAACACACGTTATGGTGGGGCGATTACCGCTGGTCAGTTCTTGTCTGAATTTATAGACAAAAAGCACAGCGACAAATGGGCACACATCGACATCGCAGGACCTGCTTTTGTAGAACATGCCTGGGGTGAAAACCCTCATGGCGCTTCAGGTGCAGGGGTTAGGATGATGGTAAAATTACTTGAAAAATTAGCGGAGTAACCGTGCCTAACCTATGAAGATATCGATTTATTTACTTATAATACTTTTTATTTTAAACGCATGTCAAGGAAGGGGATTGCCTTTTCACCCTTCTGCACCAAAAACATTTTTTGAGCACAACTCTAAAACTTTAGATAAGCATGCCAATTTGGATACCCCATCTCTACAAAAAGATAATCACTATCCAACATTAAAACTAAAGGAAAAATCTTTAGAAAAACAAAAAAACATACTCTCAAAGATACCTATTGTTAATAAATTATCAGATTCAACTTTATCCGTATTGCATAAAATACCTATAGTAAAAGACGTACTTCCTAAAGGTTCAAAAATATCAAATAGACGTCTTGGAAAAAAATTTTACATAAACAATGTCAAAAGTTTTTCAGGAGGTACCCCTATTGATGGTCTAGATATAGGTATGGTAAGATTAGGCCAAAGTCATTACTATACCCGTCTTATTTTCGACAGTTATAAATGGGAAGGTTATGCCCAAACCCCCATAGAGAAAGTAAATGATTCTGGAACATATCTCTTTACCTATGAACCTAGTAAAAAACGTATCGTAGGTATTCTTGATGGATATCAGGCTTTTTCTGCCTTAGTAGGTGATCATTCTGATCTTTATAAAGGTAATACGATGGTAAAGACCATACATATAGATGAATATTTAGATAAAAGTGGTTTTAAATTTACTATTGAACTTAAACAAGAAGCACAGGTTAATGTATATGAATTGCATAATCCTGCAAGAATCGTTATTGATTTAGCCCCACTTCAATAATATATCTTGAAGCAGGAATAACTTTTCTCTTATTACCTCCTATTCACCAATTTTTCGCTAAAATCATAAAATCATTTCGGAGACAGGTTTGAAAGCATCTGCAAACGCAAGCGCCCTAACGGGTTGAGTGCAGCTACTTCAAAATCTCTCTCCTCAATAATTATACAGAGTAAGGATAACCATGGGACTAGGCATAGGACTTGTAGGACTACCAAACGTAGGCAAATCTACCACATTTAATGCACTGACAAAAGCACAAAACGCAGAGTCTGCGAACTACCCGTTTTGTACCATAGAGCCAAACAAAGCAGTAGTGCCTGTACCAGATAAAAGACTGAATGCCCTGGCACAAATAGTCAATCCGGAAAAAATACAGTACTCTACACTGGATTTTGTAGATATTGCTGGACTTGTTGCAGGCGCATCTAAAGGTGAAGGGCTTGGAAACAAGTTTCTAGGAAACATCCGTGAAACAGAAGTGATTTTACATATTGTAAGATGTTTTGCTGATGAAAATATTGTACATACAGAGGGAAGCATAGATCCTATAAGAGATGTAGAGATTATAGAACAGGAACTTTTATTTGCAGATATTGATGCAGTACTTAAACGTATCGAAATGCTTAAGAAAAAAGCAAGAGGTAATGACAAAGATGCCAAAGAGCAGCTCGAAGTTGCCGAAGCGTTGCTTGCACACATTGAAGATGGTGCACCGGTATCTACTTTTGAAGACTTGGAATCAGATGGTTTTTTGGCAATGAATAGAGACTTGCGTCTGCTAACCTCTAAACCTATCATCTATGGCGCCAATGTAGATGAAGAGGGACTTGCCCAAGACAGTGAATATGTAAAAAAACTCAAAGCCTATGCCAGTGAACGTGGCTCTGAAGTCATCAAACTGTGTGCCAAAGTAGAAGAAGACATGGTGGATTTCGATGATGATGAGCGTGAAGAGATGCTTGCAGATTTGGGTGTAACCGAGTCTGGACTTGAGCAAATCATTCATAAAGGCTTTGATACACTTGGACTTCAGTCTTACTTTACAGCTGGGGTCAAAGAGGTGCGTGCATGGACTATCCGCAAAGGTACGACTGCACCCAAAGCGGCGGCAGTCATTCATAACGATTTTGAAAAGGGCTTTATTCGTGCAGAGGTTATCTCCTATGAAGATTTCATTCAGTACGGTGGAGAGCAAGGTGCAAAAGAGGCAGGAAAGAACAGACTTGAAGGGAAAGAGTACATCGTACAAGACGGTGACATCATGCACTTTAGGTTTAATGTATAATATACTGATATAAGGAGTTTTCTATGAAACAATTTGTTTTATTTGCTGTGCTTGCTTTTGCATTAGTAGGGTGCAACAACAAGAAAGGAACATTTTTAAAAACTGTTACCAGTCAAAATTCTCAAGAAGCTTCGGTTGCTAAACTCAAAAAACTCATCAAAGAAGAGAAACTTACGCTCTTTGAAACCATAGACCATAAAGCCAATGCTACAGCGGTAAATATGGATTTAAAGCCAGAAACAGTAGTCGTATTTGGTAACCCTAAAATGGGTACGGTACTCATGAACTGTAATCCTTCAATGGGTTTGGATTTACCTCTTCGTATTTTAGTTTCAACAAACTATGAAGGTATCACTTCCTTTACCTATACCAACCCAGAGTACTGGTCGCTTAAACATAATATCAAAGACAAAAACTGTCTCAATATCATCAACAAAGCTGCCTTGGCATTAGCAGACCTTACTGAAAAAGCAAGTAAAAAATAAGATGCACATCACTACAAACGAAATACTCTACCGCATCAAAAAAGCACTCAATCTCTCTATGAAAGAGATGCTTAAAGCCTACGAACTTGAAGGTTATACCATGGAAGCAGCGCATTTAGACACACTACTTAAACGCCGTCAACAAAAAGGTTTTATGCTTTGTTCTTATGAAGAGTTAGGTGTGTTTTTAGACGGTCTTATTGCCCTAAAGCGTGGTCCAAGTCCTAAGAAACAAAATGACGATGAAGTTGTCGAGCTCACAAACAACCTCATACTTAAAAAACTGCGTATCGCACTGGAACTCAAAGAAGCAGAAGTAGAGATTATCTTTGGTCTAGCAGAGATAGAACTCACCAAACAACAACTCGCCTCTCTCTTTCGTAAAGAGACACATAAAAACTTTAAGCCTTGTTCTGCGGAACTACTCATGGCATTTATCGAAGGGTTAGATGAGTTTTATTATATCGGTGGAGATATGGAAGCGTAATCATCCTGCTAAATATCTAATACCAACTTCACTGGGCAGTGATCACTGCCCATGATATGATCTAATATCTCTGCATCTACTATCTTATCTTTTAAATCATCTGAGACATAAAAATAGTCAATCCTCCACCCTACATTATTTTTACGTGCTGCGGCTCTGTATGACCACCAACTATATCTATCTACGACATCACCATGTACGTGTCTGAACGTATCTATAAACCCAGAGGCTAAAAGTTTGTCCTGCCACTCACGCTCCATCGGTAAAAAGCCTGAAGTTTTTTCATTGGCTTTGGGACGTGCCAAATCTATAGGCCTGTGTGCTGTATTGACATCACCACATACAATTATCGATTTGCCTTGTTTACGCAAATCAAGTATATATGCCAAAAAACGTTCATAAAATGCCATTTTGTATGCCAACCGTTCTTCATTGCGCTGTCCATTTGGAAAATAAACATTAAAATAGGCAATGTTATCAAAGTGATATTCGTTAATACGCCCTTCATCGAGTATATCTACCTGTTCACAACATGATGCCTCTCCCTTAACATCTGTATAAAGCGCTACACCTGATTGCCCTTTATTGCTAGAAGAGTTAATACTTTGAAATTTGTACTTACGTGCAAAGATACCCTCTGGTATTTGATCTGCCTCGGCTTTTATCTCTTGCAGTCCTAAGAAATCTACTTCCTCATCGTCTATCCATTTGAGTGCATCTTTTTTCTCTACGGCGCGTATGCCATTCACATTCCACGAAATAAAAGTACGTTTTGCCATTGTCTTGCCTTAATCTTTTTATGCAATAATAGCAAAAATCAATCAATGAAGGCTAAAAATGGCACAAGAAGACAAAGAACGCTGGGATGAAAAACATACACAAAACATGATGCCCCAAGAACCCACTACGCTTGTCAAAAAGTACGCACATTTGGCTACAGGCAAAAAAGCACTAGACATCGCCTGTGGCAATGGCAGACACAGTAGATACCTAGCTTCATTGGGCTTTGAAGTAGATGCCCTAGACATCTCTTCAGTAGCCATAGCACAGCTTCAGGGTGAAGCACATATCCATGCAAAAGAAGTTGACTTTGACAGCTATAGGCTAGAGAAGAACAGTTATGACCTCATAGTCTGTACCTATTTCCTTGAACGCAGACTCTTTCCACAGATGATAGAGGCACTCAAACCACAAGGCATCATACTCATGGAGACATTTTTACACAACGAAGGCAATGAACGTCCACCCTCTAACCCTGCATTTATGCTCAACGAAGGAGAACTTGAGGCTTTCTTTGATCATGAGATGGAGATACTGCATATCCCAGAGTTTTGGGATACAGACTACCAAGGGTATAAAACGATGAAAACGGCTATGGTAGCAAGAAAAAAGAGTGGTGGCATGACCGATGAGGATTTTTGGGCGTAACACCCAAATTAATTAACCACACTCACTTTTGTGCCTCTTCGTACTTTAGAAAAAATAACTTTAGCTATTTTAGGCTGAAGTCTTATACATCCATTACTTCCAGGATAACGCTTCACATATTTACTTGCATGCATACCTATACCACCACTGGTCAGACGCATCCAATGATGCATAGTATGTCCAATATATTTAGCTTTTGGACCCTTATATTTACGTCTGTCTCCATGATAAACTTTTTTACCATTTCTATACATATCACCAAAAATAGTCGATTTTTTAGCAGCAACTTTTTCCATAATACGATACCTACCTAATGGTGTATGTTTATCTCTGTAAGTTTTTGTATTGGGTTCGAGTTTATGTTTTGCACCTGTAGTACAGGGTGCATCTAAAGCAATCTTTCCGCCTACCAAAAGTTTTACTCTTTGTTCACTTACATCTATTTTAAGGTGAGTATTTTTACTATTTGCTTTTGCAAGCAACTTCTTATCTTTAAAAACTTTATAGCTTTTTCTAAGATTTACAGATTTTTTAAATACACTATAAGAAGTGTAATTTTGATTTGTTTTAATCAATGCAACATTTTTTATCTGTTTCTCTTTTGGAAATTTAATATTTTTTGATATCTTATCGAGCTTCAGCTTGGTAGCCTTTCCTACCCAACCATCTGCAGGAGAGAGATGATGCGCTTTTTGAAAAGCAATAACTGCTTTTTTTGTATTCTCTCCCCATTTTCCATCAGTTTTTAAATTCACATCTATCTTTTGATCTCTATTGAGTGCAATTTGAAGATTCTTCACTGTATTGTAATCATTAGTACATTTATCATTTAAAGCAAGGTCGCAAATGTCATTATGATTCGAAAAATAACTTTTTGCATTTGCCACAGAAATAAGCATAAGCGTACTTAGTAATATTTTATTTAATTTCATATTGTCTCCGGTCATTATGATTGAAGACATTTTAACATGTTAATATTAATTAATTCTAAAAGTTAACTTATGATTTACTTAAACAAAAGTGAAGAAAGCAATCCAATCAATCCACCTAATACACCACCCCATACTACCAACCAACCCAAGTGCTCTTTAATAAGCTCTTGAACCAAATCTTTAACCATTTTGGGTGTAAGTTCGTCTAAACGTCTTACAATAAGGGCTTCTATAGTATCTATCATATCTTCTGCAAGTGCGGAATGCTCTATCTGATGATTAAGCTGTGCTTTAAAAGCATCTGATGACACAATGGAAGAGACAGCTGATTTAAGTTTGCGAGAGAAAGGTTCTTTAAGCCCATCTAATGCTTCTTCACCACCAAACATCTGTATGGCTCCACCAAATTTAGACTCCATCACTGTCTTAGATAAAGCATCAAACGCAGGGGAAAAGTCTGCACCTTCAACTAAAGGGACTAGATCTATTTTCTGTTCTTCTTGCGCGAAAAATTTACCCAACTGTTCTTTGGTAAAAAACTGTTTCATTATCATAGTACGTATAGAGGCTTTAAAGGTCTCAAAGTTCTTCTCTATCACCCCAGAACCATACAAAAACGGTACACGTTCAAAAAGCATATGAATAGCAAGTTGATTAGTAATAGCTCCAGAGAGTGCAAAAAGTCCTGCAAAAAGAAGTGGATTTTGATAATACTCGGGCATAATAAATGAAATCCCTATAAGAAATATACACAGTATATCGGTTATAAAAGACTTATTCATTGTTTTCTCTTCATTTTTTACAGATTTTAACACAGATTGAATTATGATTTAAAGAGATAGCACCTTTATAGTATTAAGATATTTTACTTTCTTAATTATTTTTAAACGGTATCTAAATTAACTATCTATAGTATAAAATTAAAAGTCATCATCATTTTCAAACTCTGCATCAAGTTTTGCCTCTTTTTCTGCATTCAACTGGGCTTTAGTGAGCACAAGTTCATGTAAAAACTCTCCAAAAAATGTTTTGGATTCTGTCTTTGCCATAAAGAGATAAAGCCCTACCGCAAGTGCAATGCTAATAGCTGTTGCGATGATTTTTTGTGCAAGGTTAAAGGTCTGAATAGGCTCTTTGGTACGTACTTCACATACACCACCTGGGCAGTGTTGTGCTTTCTTACGGGTAAAAAATGTATAGAGCTTGCATCCCACACAAATAGACAGAGCACTCTCCATAAAAAGCAGCCCCAAACACAATACACAAATGAGTACTTTATAAAATGTGATATCCCAATGCAAAACAAACCAATTCATCATAGGTAAGGCAATCAACCAGCCCAGCATCCATGCAAAACGCTTCTGCATTGCGGCAACATATTCTGGTTTTTGATTTTGGATAAACATTCTGCCAAAAAGCAATGCAGGAGAATAGCTAGGGTTAATGATACGAATAGTCATATCTATAAAAATAAATGCCAAATAGAAACGAGCCACGATAATATGGTTATAGCCAATCCCTACAAAAAGGACTATCATCCCCAGTAAAAAGAGTATACCTGCTGTGGCACGTACCTCTTTTTCATTGACCATACCTACCTCATACCCTGGTACTTTTTCGCCATAATCATAGATAAAACTGTGTATATTCACTTGTATGTCCTTTGGAAATGTGTCTGTATTATAGCAAGTCAATCAAAATAAAATATTAATACTTTTGGAGTATAATTTTAAAAAAAGGAGAAGATTATGCATTTACACAAATCATTTGTACGCCTACTTCTCTTTTTTTATCTCTTCTCTTCTTTTGCTTCAGCGACACATATACACCATGATATGCACGCTTCACAGGATGACTGTAAAGTCTGTATCGTTGTAAAAAACCTTCATAGTGCCGATATACCAAGTGCTTTTTTCTTTGAGCCTATTTGCTATGCACCTATACATATAGCACATTTTAGTACACAAAGACACAGCTATGTGCACTACAAATACATTGACTCCCAAGCCCCTCCTCTTTTTTCCTAAACACTACCAACCATAACACAATCACTATCAAAATATATAACAATAGGAAAAAATATGACAAAAAAAATCATACTATTATCGCTTTGTGCTTCAGTTTCTGTATTTGCACAAAGTGAAGTAAAAAGACTAAAAACACAACTCGCACAACAAACAGAAGCAATCCAATCCCTAAAAGAGAGAATTGACGCTTTGGAAACACAAACCAATACACAAAACGCTCCTGCATCCAATGCCAATGCTATTACCTACAGCCAAAAATCATTCTTGCCAGACATTGCACTCATACTTGATGGTTCTGCAGTGAGCAGAAATGTGGACAACAGTACCTATGAAAGTTACTACATTCCAGGCTTTAGTCGTTACAACCTAGATGAAGAGAGCGAGAT
>JALSSQ010000277.1 GCA_026984165.1 Sulfurovum sp. | reverse complement strand
ACATCTATAGTACCATTGTGATTGCTATCATGTGCAGTATCAGATGTTGTCGTTTCAACTGCACCTTCTGGTGTGTCTATTACGATAGGTGTATCTTTGACATGATCGTTATTCTCATCATCCATTGTAGTTGGGTCTTGGGGAAGATCTACATAACCTAAGTCAACGGTATCTCCTGTTATTTGGATACGTGTTGACTCACTACCTGAAGCATCTTGAAATGCCAACACAGTAATGGTTCTTTGTGCAGGATTGTCTTCGTTCATTGTCATTACAAGTGTACAGTTGCTGTCTTTTTTGACATCTAGTTCAAAGGGGTGTTTAGATGTACCATTGTTTTGTGATTTTGTTGTATAATATTTTCCATTATCACAAAAAGCCTCAATTTTTGTTCCAGGAACTGTACCTATAAGCTTTGTTGTTTGTACTGTTGCGGTTGTAGTCGTCGTACCACTACCTCCACCACACCCAACAAGTAAAGGTATAGCTACCAAACTAAGTAGTATAGATTTCTTTTTCATGTGCGCTCCTTTTTATATGCGTCATCAAAATTATAGTAAAAGAGCATTACTATTGTGCTAGCAAAGTGTTAGTGAAGTGTTAATTTTTACCATTTATAATCAAATTGAAGACCATAAGAAGCATTATTGACAGTGGGTGCAACATGCAGGTTTTTGTATGGGGTTGTAAAATACCAAGAAAACCCAATACCTAAAAGAGCACCAGCAACTACATCTCTAGTGTAATGTTTTTCAGCATGTACGCGGCTATATGCAGTATATACTGCACCCAAATAGGCAGGCATAGCATATTTAAGCCCATATTTTTTATGGATAAAAGCAGCACCGGAAAATGCACTTGAGGAGTGTCCAGAAGGAAAAGAGGTGTGGCTTTTGGGTCTGTGTGGTCTTGGTGCTCGAACGGTCTCCTTTAGTATATGTGTGAGGGCTATAGTACTTCCGTAGGATTTGTAAAATTCTATTTGACCTTTTGTATCTTCATTATAAAGTGTAGTCGTGTATGCTACAGCAGGGATGAGTAAGGTCAATATATCTCCAGCACGCTCTGTTTTCCCATTTGCATGAGAGAAAGTAGAGAATAGAAGTAAAATAGGCAAGATATTTTTCATTTATTTTTCCTTCAGTTGTTTTTTAAAATAGGATGAATATCTTGTGCGAAGGATATGTTGTTTTTTGTAATAGGAGTAGATAGATTTGTTTGTGTAGCAAGATTATGATTAACATCATAATTAACAATCCTTCCTGGTGCGCCATTGAGCCCATTTTGGGTATGACATCGGTTACAGGCAAGACGTCCTACATTATGAGAATTTTGTCTAGATTGGTTGACAACATTGCCTTGTGCATCAACAATTTGTGGGGTAAAGCTGTTGATGGCTCCTTCGTCACCATTATAAAGGCGATTACCATATCCGTTACCTTTATGATAATGAATTATTTTTCCAGATTCAAGTCGAAGTTGTATATTGTAGGCATCTGCTGCTTCAGTCTCTGCATAGTTTGCAGCATTGAGGTTTTTAAATATAGTGCCTCCACTGGTAAATGCATGACATTCTAAACAATTTTTACCTTGATTGTGGCGTGCCTGAAACTCATCTCCTTCTCCTATACCGCAACTGATGAGTAGTGGCAAGGTACAAAATCCTAAAATTAATTGTTTGATTTTCATTTTTTCCCTTTATCACAAATATGTTAATGCTAACCAAAGAAGTGTTAGCAGAGTGTTAGCAATAGATATAAACATGATAGCATTAGAGACTATTTTATGTATGAGAAAGTATCCTTCGTGCAGCTACAAAAGTATCGGCATAATGTCCTGCGGTGATAGAAGAGATAACAATTCCTTTTTTTTTGGACGCCGCATGAATAAATTTGCCATTACCAATATAAATACCCACATGTGTAACGGGAATACCTCGTGATTTATCGGTAAGGAAAAAGAGTAAATCTCCTTTTTTGAGATTATTTTTACTGATTGCTAAACCTTTTTTAGACTGTGCCCATGCTGTTCTTGGTAAATTGATATGATGTTTTTTATAAAGGTATTGTACGTAACCTGAACAATCAAAGCCTTTAGGTGTGGTACCTCCCCAAACATATTTTCCACCTTTGAAGTATTTGGCATCTTCAAGAAGCTGTTTTTTGTCTGCTTTTGTCAGATGGTATATTTTGCCTTGCATTTTTGCTTTTGTTTTTGCTCTTGCTATACGTTGGGCATGTTTTCTGGCTGCTTCTGCTCTGCGTGCAAGATTTTCAGCACGATGAAGTTCATCATAGATGGCCTGAAAAGAGTACTCTGTAGCCTGTTGAGATAAAAAGTCATTGTGAGTATGTTGTATGTTCTTGCTTTGAACTATTTTCCCATGTCTATCTGTAATAGTAAAAAGGTTGGACGCAAAAAGTGAACTGTAGCAAAGGGAAAAGTATAGTAAATATTTCATGTTACAATTGTAACATAAAAAAGTTTTTTAATGGTGTGTTCCACAGAAGTTTGCATCACAACCATGCACTGATCCTGCAAATTTAGAATTTTTAATAAAGAATTTTAAAAGACGCTTTTTACGATGGATAAATCGGTGGTCTTTGAGGCTTGCCAGTGCCTTCGTTTTTCCTTTGTGTAGTTTTTCTAGTTTTCCTGGTGTATTAAAATAAAAGTCCCAGTCATCATCATCTATCTGTTTTGCCATATAAAAAGGTGTACCATGACATGATTTGCATAGTTTGGTAATAGTACGAAAAGCAACAGTATCATAATTTTCCATAGCGTAAATTTGTGCATTTATGCTTACAACAAGAATAGCGACAGTATATTTTTTTCTCATGGTGATTTCCTTTATTTAAGTACCCATAGCTAATTATATTTTCATAGTGTGCATTATGTGTGGAGTAATCAGATATAATACGCGTTATGAATCATAATGTTATTATTATTGGTGGTGGAGCGAGTGCATTGATGCTGGCTTCACTGCTTCCTAAAAAAAGTACTGCTATCATAGAATCCAACGCTAAAATAGGTGCAAAGATACTTGTCTCCGGAGGAGGGAAATGTAATATTACCAATGCCAAAATGGGAACAGAGTATTTTTTAGCAGACAAATGTTTCATTTTACCTTCACTTAAAATGTTTACGCAAGAAGATTTACTTCATTGGTTGAGAGAGCAAAACCTCAAACCAGTGTTGCGTAAAGATACACAGTATTTTTGTCAAAATACAGCAAAGGAGCTTGTTGATATTTTTGCCAAAAAAGTAAAAAAGCAAAAAATATTTTTAGACGAAAAAGTACTCAGTGTATGTAAACGTGATATATTGTTTACAGTTACGACAAATAAGCGTAGTTTATCTGCAAAATATGTTGTAGTAGCTTCAGGAGGGCTGAGTTTTTCGAGATTGGGTGCAAGTAGTATAGGTTATGATATAGCAGTCTCTTTTGGACATAGTATTGTAAAAACTTCACCAGCACTGGTAGGTTTTACTGTGCAAGCAGAACAATTTTTCTTTAAAACACTTTCTGGTGTTTCTACAAATGTTAAAATTACTGTAGATAATATGGTGTGTGAAGGTGCACTTCTTTTTACACATAGAGGTATTTCAGGTCCAGCTGTTTTGGATGCATCACTCTATTGGCAAAAAGGGAAGATAAAAATAGATTTTCTTCCTGATTTTTCATGGAAGCATATACAAAATTCCAAGAAGCAGATTAGTTCACTGTTACCATTGCCAAAACGTATTACTAAGGCATTTTTGGTACAATTAGGATTGGAAGATAAGCCCTTTTATCAAATAACTTCTGCAGAATTGGACAAGCTTCAGTTGTTACATCAATATATTTTTGCTCCTGCAGGTACTTTTGGATATACAAAAGCAGAAGTCACCAAAGGAGGTGTCTCTACAGATGAGGTAGATGCACAGACAATGATGAGTAAAAAAGTAGAAGGATTATATTTTACAGGTGAAGTACTGGATGTCACAGGAAGATTGGGAGGTTATAATTTTCAATGGGCGTTTTCCAGTGCTTATACTTGTTTTCGAAATCTCAAGGGAAAGATAGAGGAAATATGAAAAACAAAATTTTATGGGCTATAGTTTTTGCTATAGTATTAACAGGATGTGGAGATTTATTTGGACCAGATAAAGAAGGATGGAAAAATTCACAAAAAGAAGAATTTCTCAACATATTGAAAAGAGACAAATATATGTCTATTTGTAATCAAAATCCACTCTATGAACAAGTGAAATCAAGTAAAAATTCTAAACTGATGACAAAGTTATTGGTAGCTTATGCCAATAATCTTGCAAATTCTTGTATAGATATTGAAAAATTTAAAGCTTTACAACGTAAAAAAAGAGACGAAAAGATAGATACTTATTTTGAAACTTATTTGCAAGAGGTGAGACCTTCTGTTATTCAAATGAAATTAAGAGCAGGGCAGACTATAGAACAAATACTGCAGCCATATATTCCCAAAACACCACAATTTAAGGCATTGATTCAAAAATATAAACTTTTTAAGTCTTCAGATGCAAATATAACAAAAGATGAATTAAAAAAGATTCGGCTCAATATTGAGAGAACAAAATTAATGAAAGAACAATTGGGGCATTACTATGCACTTATCAACATACCTGAGTTTAACGTAAGGGTTATAGAAAATGGAAAAACGGCATTGAAGTTTCCAGTGATTGTGGGGAAACCAAATATGCAAACACCTATTTTTTCTGAACGTATGCAATATGTGGAAATCAATCCACAGTGGAATGTACCTGATTCGATAATGCGTAGATCTTATATTGATAAAATCAAAAAAAATCCTGCTTGGGTTGCAGCAAAAGGGATGGAGTTGCATGACAAGTCATATGATTTAAAATCACCAAAAGTTAATCCTGCATCTGTAGATTGGTCTAAATATCCCAAAGATGAAAAAGGATATATTCCTTATAAACTTGTACAGGTACCATCACTTAAAAATGGTTTGGGGCGTGTGAAGTTTATTTTTCCTAATTCACATGCGGTATATATGCATGATACACAGGGAAAATCGCTTTTTAAAAGAAAACGCAGATGTTTTAGCCATGGATGTATTCGCTTAAGTAAACCCAAAGTATTATTAGATTACATCGCAAGTAACTATAGTAATAAAAATTTAAAAACAGTACATAAATGGTATGATTCTCTTAAGACAAAACATTTAATATTGAACAAACCTTTATATGTGCATACAGCATATTATACAGTATATGTAGATGAAAGTGGAAGAGTGAAATATTTTCCTGATGTGTATGGTTTTGATAAATCTCAAAGACTTAATTTTGCAATTTAAATAAAGCGATGATATGGCATTAAAAGAAATTACTTACAAAGCACAAACATTTACACTCTCTTATGAGTTAGTCAATCCCACACAAGAAAAAGTACTCCTCGTACTACATGGTTGGGGAAGCAATAAAGAGATAATGAAACAAGCCTTTGGCAAAACACTTCCACAGTACAAACACATCTACCTTGATATGCCCGGTTTTGGCAAGTCTAACAATGATATGGTACTGACTACAGAAGATTATGGGCATATTGTCCAGCTTTTTTTGGAGGCACTGGGGGTTACCCCAACCATAGCGATGGGACACTCATTTGGTGGGAAAGTCTCTACATTGCTTAACACACCTTGTTTAGTGCTGCTTTCCAGTGCAGGCGTGGTAACTGAAAAACCGTGGTCTGTGAAACTCAAAATCGCCACGGTAAAGTTTTTGAAGCCACTTGGTATGACCTTTATACGTGACATGTTTAAGAGTAAAGATGTCGAAAACATGAGTCATGAGATGTACGAGACCTTTAAAAATGTGGTTGATGAAGATTTTGAAGACTTTTTTGCCAAGTCGAAGTCTAAAGCCCTTTGTTTTTGGGGTAAAGAGGACACCGCAACACCACTCTATACAGGTGAGAAGATAGCAGGGCTGATAGCCAACAGTCAGTTTTACCCACTAGAGGGTGATCATTTTTTCTTTTTGCAACACAAAGATTTTATAGCACAAACCATTACAGCACAATGTGAGGAGCATGAATGTTAGCAATACTCAATGCCATAGCCTACGCACTTTTCATCTTAGCGATGGGATACTACTTTATTACCAACTTACAATGGTATAGCTACAAGCTCAATCGTGTACTCTTTCACCATACGAAAACATGGTGGCACTTTGCCTACTTTTTGGTACCATTTGCACTCTATATGCTGGTAAATCGTGTAAGTGACTATGGTTTTGTGGTGGTGATTGCTTATTTGGGTGCATTGTATCAGTGGTACAAAGGACTTGATAAGCCATTGGTATTTACAGGACGTGTCAAACGTTTCTTTGCTGCGATGTTACTCTTTGCCATTTTTATCGCTGTAGTCTTCAAACATTTTGCTGTGGTGATACCTCTCTTTTTGGCATACTTCATCTCTGTCTTTATAGAAAAAATGTTATTTAACGGATTTAAAGTCAAAGCGGAGAAAAAAATTGCCTCAATGGATGGCTTAAAAGTGGTAGGTATTACGGCGAGTTACGGAAAAACAAGCATCAAAAACTATGTAGAACATTTACTCAAAGCCAAGTACAAGACCTACGCCACACCACGTTCTGTAAACACTTTGGGCGGGGTGATGATAGATATCAACAATGATTTGCTAGATGATACAGAAGTCTATGTAGTAGAGATGGGTGCCAGAGGTGAGGGTGACATCGCAGAGATAAGTACCTTTGTGAACCCTCACTATGTGGTAGTAGGCAAGATAGGCCCTGCACATATAGAGTATTTCAGAACGATGGAAAACATCCGTAACACCAAAATGGAGATACTCAAAACCGATCGACTCAAAACAGCATGGATACATGAGAGTGCTATGGTTAAACCTGAAGCAAATGTGCATACTTTTGGAGAGAAATCAAACTTGGACATACGTGCAAATGTACCTGCACCTAAGTACATCATAGAAGATGTAGAAGCCACGTTGGAAAGTACAAGCTTTACGCTCAATGGTGTACGTTACTCTGCAAGCATTTTGGGGGCATTTAACGCCATGAATTTGGCTGCTGCGGTGCTTGTAGCCAAAGAGCTTGGACTAAGTGACGAACAGATACAAAAACAACTCTCTACACTCCAACCAGTAGAGCACAGACTCCAACGCATAGATGCAGGTGGTAAAGTCATACTTGATGACTCATTTAATGGAAACATAGACGGCATGATGGCATCGTTTGATTTGGCTACGACCTATGAAGGCAGAAAAGTAGTCGTCACTCCTGGGCTTGTGGAAGTTGATGATGATTTAAATGTGCAAGTGGCACAAAGAGCCAATGAAGTTTTTGATGTGGTGGTGGTCACTGGTGACTTGAACTATGCTATTTTTAGACAATATGTTGATGCTGCAAAGTTGGTGAAATTGGCGACTAAGGGTGAGATGGAATCAATGCTTGTGGAGCAGACGCAAGTTGGAGATTTGATACTCTTTGCCAATGATGCACCATCATTTGTTTAATTAACTTTTATTTTATATAAACTCAGTTCATGTTTCTCTTTGTCACTTTTTTCTTTTTTGCACTGCGGCAAAAGAGAAAAAAGTAACCAAAAAAGATGAGATGCCCCTTGAGGGTAAAAAACGCAACCACTACCGCGACTTCAAACTGTATGAAATATAAAGTGATTGATATTAAAATTTCTCATTTCTCATTCTCTTAATCTTTCCCCATTCTCTTAAAAAACAGTTCATGTTTTGCACTTTTTAGGGTGATGCCTTCTACACCATATTTTTTCTCTTTTTTAATACTAAAACCCTCAGACATAGTCTCATGCAGACGCTTGCTTACCCATGCTTGCATCTTGCCTCGACACGCCATGCGTGTTGTGCGTAGTTTGGTGCTTAGTTGTTGTGTTTGAGGATTTTGTGTGAGTATGCCAGAGATACGGTTGCAGCTGTCAAAACCATCTACACGCATTTTCTTTGCATCAAAGTCTAAAATGGCACGTGCTTTGCGCACTTCCATACCATCAAGCACACGCATATGCCATGCACCAGAGAGTTGGGAGAGTGCAGTGTTGGCGCTGAGCAGTGTGCTCAGGAGTAGGGGAAAGAGTAAAAATTTATTGTG
>JALSSQ010000276.1 GCA_026984165.1 Sulfurovum sp. | reverse complement strand
TTTACTAGACTTCTACTAAAACCTCAAAAAAAAATGGAGCGAAATTTGCTACTAAGTAAGTATGGCAAAAACAAAGAAATATTACAAAGTAAAAAACCTAAATGAGCAAGATTTCAAACGAGTAGTTGGTGTCAAAAAAGAGACCTTCAATGCTATGGTAAAAGTAGTTAGAAAACACTACAGAGATAAAAGAGTAAAAGGTGGAACATCAAGAGCACTTTCAGCAAATGATGAAGTATTACTAATGCTAGAATATTACAGAGAGTATCGAACATTTAAACATCTTGGTATAGATTATGAAGTGAGTGAATCAACAGCCCATTATATCGTTACAAAAATAGAAAAAATACTCATAAACGAGCCTCAATTTCACCTTGAGACATTAAAACATATAGAACCTCAAGACGAAGGTGTAGAGCTTGAGATCGTCGTTGTAGATGTAACTGAGAGCCAATGTGAAAGACCAAAAAAAAGCAAAAATATTACTACTCTGGTAAAAAGAAAAAGCATACTTTAAAAACACAACTCATTACAACTAACCTAGGTAAAATACTTTCTGTTAGCATAGATAAAGGGAGGACTCATGACTTTAAGGTGTTTAAAAAAAGTAAAGCAACTAGAAAAATATTGCTGAGCAAAGTTCTTGCTGATTTAGGCTATATGGGTATCAATAAAATTTGTCCTAATTCCAAAATTCCAAATAAAAAAACTAAACTTAATCCACTTACAAAAGAAGATAAAAAAGAGAACCATGAACTATCATCTCAAAGAATTATAATCGAACAAATAAATGCAAAAGTCAAGGTATTTAAAATCACAAAATATCCCTATAGAAATAGGCGAAAAAGATTCGGATTAAGGATGAACCTTATTTGTGCCATCATAAATCTTGATTCAACGCCTATGAACATTGCTTCAGAAGAGAATTGATAATTGATGGTTTTAGGAGAAGTCTATTTAATATCTGCCACATGATATACCTATAAAAATTAAAATTTGATTAAGTTTAATACTATTTGGCAAAAGTACTTTATAATGTTGCTAGATGATGTTTAAAAAATGAAGGTGCCCCTCTCCAGATGGCTGCGGCACATAGATGTTTGAGGTGTGCTGCTGTATTCCTACCCTGACACATTATCTCAGACACCCATTGCACAGGTCTAAAGAGAAGCGGTGAAATTATATCAGCTTTTTCTTAAAAATGGTATAATCTTTGTATGAAATATATTGTCGTCGCACTCAAACCAGAAGCACAAGCCCTTGTTGAAAAGTTCAAACTTAAAAAGTCGAAAGTTGATGGCTATACCCTTTTTACAAATGAAGATATAAAACTCATTATCTCTGGTATGGGTATAGAAAATGCTCGTCTTGCCACGCAGACACTTATTAACCATTTCGACATCTGTGATGAGGATGTTTACATAAACATCGGCATTTGTGGTGCATCACACAATTATGCTATTGGAGAACTTATTGAATGTGGTGGTGTTATTTATGATGGGCTTGAGTACCACTTTGATGAGCAAAAACCGTTCATCTGTTGCGTGAGAGAGGCTGTGAGTGATAAAGATGAGGAGCTTGTAGATATGGAGAGCTATGGTTTTTATGATGCGATAGTGCACAATCCTGCTATCAAGAAGTTTCATATCTATAAAGTTGTCAGTGACCATTTTGAACCAGAAAAAGTTACAAAAGAGCGAGCAAAAAAGCTTATGGCAGATGCACTCAAAGGA
>JALSSQ010000275.1 GCA_026984165.1 Sulfurovum sp. | reverse complement strand
ACAGGCTACTACACGCTTCAAGAACCTTTTCCTGTGATGGAAGTAGAGACTATTACCATGAAAAAGAATCCTGTCTTTGCCGCCACAGTTGTAGGCAAGCCACCACTAGAAGACAAATATATGGGCTGGGCAACAGAGCGCGTCTTTTTGCCGATGCTCAAGCCTATGGCACCAGATCTTATAGACTATAATATGCCAGAAAATGGGGTGTTTCATAACTTGATTTTGGCAAAGATGAAAACACTTTATAAAGGACATGCGATGCAGTTTATGCATGCATTTTGGGGTGTAGGGCAGATGAGTTTTGTCAAACATGCTTTTTTTGTAGGCGAAGAGGCACCTAAACTAGAGGAGTATGAAGCCCTCACCGAGCATATACTCAACCGCCTAACGCCTAAGCGTGTGTTTATCACCCAAGGTATCGTTGATCATTTGGATCATGCTTCTGATGAGCAGTTTGTAGGGGGTAAGCTAGGCGTAGATGCCACAGGTGATGAGGTAGAAGAGGGGGTAGCAGTACTTTTAGATGATGAAACACTATTGGAAAAGATGCAAGAGATACAGAGTAATATACTGGCGCTCAAACAGTATTTTACACAGACAAAAAATCCTGTGTGTGTCATAGCTGTAGATAAAAAAGAGTCCCAACGTAATGTCATGCAAAAACTAGCCATTTTAGAGCCACACATTAAAATACTAATCATCGTAGATAAAGCCAATAATGACATCAATGACCCCTATATGCTTCTTTGGAGAGTGACGAATAATATAGACGCCAGCCGCGATGTATTACTGGAGCCTTTTATTGCCATTGACGGTACAAACAAAGGTGCACCAGATGGCTTCAAACGCAAATGGCCGGGTGATACCTTTTGTACCAAGTCGGTCTTGGATGATTTGCAACAGAAGGGATTGATAGATATTGATGAGGCGTTTATTAGGAAGTTTGGGTTGTTGCCGTTTTGAGTAATGTTATGTTAAACTTTTTGATGCATGCTTATAAATTGAAAGAAAAGGAAGAAAATGTTAACTTAAACAATACCTGACATTGATTGAAGAAGATATACAAAGTTGTTTGGCATTTGCTAGGTAAGCTATGAGGTAAAATATTTACTTGAGTAAATTGAGAGGATGAGTATATGAAAAATATGACAATAGATGTAAAAGATGAACATTACGAAGAATTTATGAAGTTCATGGAAAGTATATTGCTAATGGATTAGTCAAAATTGTTAATACTACAAATAATGCATCCGTAGATTACAAATAAAAAAATTGGTACAACCCTACCACTATGATAAAGAAGGTGGGTTGCCTTTGGAAATTGTATTTTTTGATTTACAAAACCCAAATAATTTCAGTATAATAACCCCATGAATGTAAGACTCCAGCTTAGCCAGCAAGAAGCCATAAAGCAACTCGCAGCAGAACTTTTTGAAAATGCAAAGGTGTTTGTGTTTGGGTCACGTGCAGATATGAAACAAAAAGGTGGCGATATAGACCTCTATATACAAACCACGCAGACAGACGCTATACTCAACGCGAAATTGGCTTTTTTACGTGAGTTTGAAAAGCGTTTTGGTGAGCAAAAGGTTGATGTATTGGTTGACAATGGCAGTAAAGAAAAAGCCATTTTTAATATTGCACAAAAAGAGGGTGTAATGCTATGATAACACTGACACAAGTAACCCAAGAGCTAGAAATACACTTTAAACGTATAGACGCACTATTGCCAGAACTACAAAGTTATATG
>JALSSQ010000274.1 GCA_026984165.1 Sulfurovum sp. | reverse complement strand
TTATGTCTAAACCAATTGTAAAGTTTTCTATTTGTTTTGCATAGCAAAATATATATTCTTTGTTGTTCCTTATATGGCTATCATCTTCAGAACCACTTTTACCACTCCATACAAATTCAGCCACAAAATTCTCCCCACCAAAAATCTCATCACAAAGCAACTTCAACTGTGCCACTTCATTATCGTCAATACTTATAAAAATAACCCCATCATCTTTGAGTAAATCACGAGCAAGTAAAAGTCTAGGGTACATAAAACTAAGCCAACCACTATGTGTTTTTGCACCTTGAATATTTTCTATATAGTCTATATACTCTTTGTCATACCCCAGCTCTTCAAGCGTCTCTTCTGTGCTAGATGTGAAGTTGTCATTGTAAACAAAACCATCATTTTTAGTGTTGTAAGGAGGGTCAATGTATATCATCTTGATAGCTTCAAAATAGTTTTGGCGAAGTATCTTCAAAGCATCTAGGTTATCGCCTTTTATAAGTATGTTATCAGTAATATCCCAGTTTTTAGAGTTGTCATCATTCAGAGGCTTTAAAACCTTATAGTTTTTAGAAAAAGCACTATGATACGCCTCTTTTTTACCCACCCAGTTAAGCCCATAACCATCCTCTTTGATGTTAGCTTTAGAGGGGTCTAAACTCATCTGTAACTTTTGAGGGTCAATGCTATACTTCCCCTCTTCATCTACACTCACAGCATGAGGAAAGTGTTTTTTTAATAACTCATAGTTTACATCGTTTATACTCTTCTCTTCTATCACATTTTTTTTAGGCATACTTTCCCTCTGTTTGTCATTATCGGTAGATATTTTACCCTAAAAAACCTAGAGCTTTACTTCAGTTTTTTCAACGCCTCCACAGCACTTAACACAGGCACATCCCCAGAAGCAAATGCCTTGTCATTGGTGATGATGTAGTCACATTTCTCTTTGCGTGCCATAACATACTGTATGGTGTCTTCCAAGTCTGTGTATTTTTCGTTTCTTTCCATGAGTTCTATGGCTTCGTTTATTTCAGTATTACCAAATTCTATCACATAAATAAGCTGATTTATTAATTTTATCTGTGCCAAAGTTTCTATTTTATTTAGTTTTTTTCTCAATATATAATACACTGTAGTTAACAAATCACAAGAAGTATAAAATGTGTATTGCTCTATATTGTCCATCAAATAATCTAGAAGTGCCCTACTTTCTTTATATGTTGGGCGTGAAGTATCAGAAATATCTATCAAGATATTTGCATCAAAAAATATTTTAGTCATCTCTGTTTGCTTTAATCACTTGTATGTCAGGTGTATTAGCAGAGATAATTCCCATTTTCATTTTGAATTCTTGTGCTAACGCTTTGCGTTTTTTCTTTTCTATGTAGTCAGCTATTGCCTCAGCGACAATATGACTTTTTTTCTTATGTGTCTCTTGTGCGTAATTTTTTAAGTTCTCAACAACATCAACTGGTAAAGAAAACAGTTCTTTTTTATATCCTGACTTTTCAACTTTTACTACCATTACCTATCCTTTATATACTTTAATTACTATAGTATATACTTTCTGAATACAAAAGTCAAATTATTATGCTTTAAAAAGCGTCCCACCCACATGTTTACCCTCTATCAATAACGCTTTCACATCACGCAAATCAAACCCTGATGACAAAAACATCTCTCTGCCACGTTTCATAAGAAAATCTGCTGATTGTAACTTAGTGACTATACCACCTGTGGCAAATGCATTGTTGGGTGTATGTTCT
>JALSSQ010000273.1 GCA_026984165.1 Sulfurovum sp. | reverse complement strand
AAGCATGAAGATGGAAAAAATATCTTTATGCTTGTTCCTATGCAGAACAAGATATAGGGGCACTTTACGTTTTTAGTGCTTTGGCGATAAGTTCTAAAGGATTTTTAAAGACTGTCTCTACCTCTGCACTGTTCATGGCTTCAGAGAGCTGCACACGACAGGCAGAACATTCTGCACTTACGTAGGTTGCCTTAGTCTCTTTAATCATTGCTGCTTTTGGTTTCCCTGCCGCCTGGGCAAAATGAAACTTCTCTGTCTGCATTGTCACCCCACCAAAACCGCAACATCTATTGGGATCACTCATCTCTACCATAGGGTAGTTTGGTGCAAGAAGGTTACGAGGCTGTTCATAGATACCTTGTACTTTTCTGGCATGACATGGGTCATGGTAGGTCACAATGGTATCAAAGGTTTTGCCTTTTGCTTTGAGTATCTGTCGTAAGTTTGTGTTCTCATCTAACCATGCGGTAGCCATATGAATTTTTTCAGCCACTTTTTTGGCACGTGCTTCCCACTCTGGCATATCATGGTTTTTAAAGAAGACCTGCCAGTCATGTTTCACCATCGCAGAACAGGTAGCCTCTGGGATGAGCATGGCGTCACACTCATCCATAAAGCTTTCAAAGTATTCTATGTTGGCTTTGGTCATGCGCTCTACAGAGTCTATAGCTCCTGTAAAGTACGCAGGAGCCCCACAACAAAGCTGCTCTTTTGGGATGAAGATGTCGATGTTGAGCTCTTTGAGTATCTCTACCAAACTGTCACCAATACCTACATAATTATAGTTCGCCAAACATCCTATAAAGAGTGCGACACGTTGGTTTTTTTGTTCTTGATTGTTTGCAGGTATCTCTTCGGGGTAAGAGTTGAGAAAACTCACTTTGGACAAAGAGGGGATGAGTCTGTTTTTTTTGACCATAGGCATTCTAAAACGTGCAAGAAGTCCGCCTTTATTTTCATCGACTTTAAAGGCACAGGTTTTAAACATAAAGCCAAACTTCATGACGATGTCCATGACTTTTCGGTGCTCAAGCAGATAAAAAGCGATACGCTTAAACCATGCGATACCAAATTTGTCAGCGATGTCTGCACGTACCTCCTCTATGACCATATCGGTTGCGAGTGAGTTGGGACAGACATCCACACAGTTGGTACATAAAAAACAAGACTCAAAGATATTTTTGGCATTTTTATCGAGTTCTAAATGCCCTTTTTGATATGAACCAAGCAGGTCTATAAAACCACGTGGGGAGGTGGTTTCATCTGGGTTTACTTGGTGGATGGTACAAACAGGGATGCATTTTCCGCATTTGATACAGTCATCACTTGTTTGGGAGAAATTGAAGATATCTTCTATTTTTTTACTCATATGTCCTCTTGTTGTATTATACGGTTTTTGAAAAGCTTTTTTTGTCTCCACCGTATTGGTGCATGTAGGCATCAAATGGCATGGCGATATTTCTTATCAATAATGTACCTGTAGTACTTACGCTTATCTTATCATCGCTAATCGTCACAAGGTCTGCTTCTACAAACTCTTGTAACGCTTCTAGTGCATCTGCAAAGTATGCATCAAACTTGATGTTGTGCTCTTTTTCTACACGTTTTATATCTATAGAGAAGTTTGCCATCAGTTCCATGATGACTGCTTTTCGTAAAAAGTCATCTTCACTTAGCTTTACACCTCTTTCAAAAGGGAGTTTCCCTGCATCAAGGGCTGCTTCATAAACTTTCATATCTTTGGTATTTTGTGCATAATACATCGCACCTT
>JALSSQ010000272.1 GCA_026984165.1 Sulfurovum sp. | reverse complement strand
ACCCATAGCGACTAATATCTTCAGTCGAAAACTGTGGGTTTTCAGAAATATTTTTGGTATATTCCAATCGTCCACCTAAATTACCCAACACCTTTAATTCACCATGCAGGGTAACAAAATTATCTGAATTATTTCCTTTTGAGTAGCCCAACCCAATCTCTGCAAAAGAGTTTGCCATCAACAAAGAAACTGTACATAAACTATATAAAATTATTTTTTTCATTTTTTTCATTTTATCATCATTATATTTTCACTCTTGCCTCTAGTGCGCGTGAGAGTGACATTATATCTATATTTTCTAATTCTACACCTGTGGGTACACCTTGGGCAATTTTAGTAAATTGTATCTCTAAACCTTGCAATTTATCTTCAATATAAAGTATCATCGTGTCTGTAGCAATGCTTGGCGGAAAAGCAAAAATAATCTCATCTACACCCTCTACAGCATAAAAAAGATGTGCTTCATCCATATCACGAATTTCAGAAACAACATAATATACTCCTTTAAACTGTCCACTCTCTTCTATGGTTAAGATATCTTTAGCAGACTGTACGATACACAGTTTGCTAGCGTCTCTGTAAGGATCAGAACAGATAGTACAAAGTTCATCTTCACTCATATTGTGACATTTTGAACATTTTTGAATCGTGTTAATCCCCGTTTCCAAAGCATGTGCCAACTTCATAGCAGCAAAACCATCTTCCATGACAGCATGATATGCCATGCGAATGGCTGATTTTTTACCTACAGAAGGTAATGCTTGGAAAGCTTCGACCAGGTTTTCAAACGCTTCTATTTTATAGTTTTTCATATATCACTTTCTTGTTTGCAGGGTAGGCATTCCTGCCCACCCTACATTTTATTGTAATCCACTGCTTTACTATACTCAACTACAGACTTGATAAATGTCACTACTTTCTGGTGCTCTGGATGTGTATCATAAGCTTCTAATCCTTCTTTGCCTTCAAAGACTGCAATAAGACTCAAATCCATTGCTCTATCGGCTTCAATGCAGTTTACTCCTACATCTATACTTCGTAAACTTGGCACTGCACCCATGAGGTTTTCAAGCATCTGTTTGGCTTGAATAATATTGGCTTTTTTATTTTCTTCTTTAAACTTAAACATCACAATATGTACGAGCATCTATCTACCTTTTTAATCTTTGGAGCATTATAGCAAAATTATGATAGAATTCGCGAAAATTATTCCCACTAAAATGGAGAAAAAATGACAGAATTAGACTATTATGAAGTACTCGAAGTAAGTAAAGACTGTTCAGGTGCCCAGCTTAAAAAGTCGTATCGAAAACTGGCGATGAAATACCATCCTGACAGAAATCCTGATGACAAAGAGGCTGAAGAAAAGTTTAAACTGATCAATGAAGCCTATCAAGTTCTCTCCGATGATGAAAAACGCTCTATCTATGACCGTTACGGTAAGGCTGGACTTGAAGGTCAAGGCGGTATGGGCGGTGGCTTCGGCGCTTCCAGTATGGATGACATCATGGATATCTTTAACTCCATGTTTGGAGGAAGCAGTTTTGGCGGAAGAGGGTTTGGCAGACAATCACGCCGTGATCCTAGCCAAAAATATGCACTTGACTTTGAAGTAGAACTCCAATTAGCGTTCCATGAGGCGATCTTTGGTTGTGAAAAAAAGATAGACATCACATATAAAACATCTTGTAATGATTGTAAAGGTACAGGTGCCAAAGATGGCAAGATGCAAACATGTGACTACTGTGGCGGACAAGGGCAGGTACTTATGCGTCAAGGCCCTATGCAGTTTGCACAAACCTGCCCCAAATGTCAAGGACAGGGACAAAGCGTCAAAGAAGCCTGTGGAAGCTGTAGAGGCAAAGGATACCATGAAAAAGAAGATACTGTCACTGTAAACATTCCCGCAGGTGTGGACTCAGGCAATCGCCTCAGAGCACAAGGGTATGGAAATGAAGACAGACATGGACGTCGTGGAGACCTCTATATGACTTTCATCGTAGAGGAAGATGAAAACTTTATACGTAACGGCAATGACATTTACATAGAAGTACCTGTGTTTTTCACGCAAGCCATATTGGGCGAAACTATCTCCATTCCTGCACTTGATGGTGAATTAGAGCTAGAACTCAAACAAAGTACAAAAGACAAAGAGCAGTTTGTCTTTGATGGTGAAGGGGTAGCAGATGTGCATAGTGGACGTAAAGGACGACTTATTGCACAAATAAAACTGGTACTTCCTAAAAAAATAAACGAAGCTCAAAAAGAACTGCTCGAAAAACTTCAAGAGAGTTATGGTGTGGAGAGCAGACCACATAAATCTACTTTTGATTCTGCCTTTGACAGAGTCAAATCCTGGTTTAAAAACTAAATCTATTTTAACCTCTATATACTTCTTTATGCAGACAAGATGTCTGCATATATATATTTCCAGTACTTATCAAGCAGATGAAATAAATGATAATTATTTTCCTTTAAGTCTAAAAAGTTATACTTTGTAAAGGAAAAAAATTTTCCTTAATTTTATATGAAAGGATATAAAATGGCAAAAAGAGGAAATTCTATTATTAGAGGACTTGATATAGATGATATTATTACTGAACTTAACAAAGCATATGCAGATGAATGGCTTGCCTATTACCAGTACTTTATAGAAGCAAAAGTCATTAAAGGCATTATGAAAGATGCTGCTATTGCAGAACTGCAACAACATGCTACAGATGAACTAAGACACGCAAATATGGTAGCAGATCGTATTTTACAATTGGGTGGTACCCCATTACTTCACCCCAACGAATGGTTTACCCATACAAATTGTGGCTATGAAGAGCCCCATCATTTTGATGTGGTAAATATATTGGAAGATTCTATTAAAGGTGAGCAGTGCGCCATCTCAATTTATTCAAAATTGGCTGATATGACTAGAGAGAAAGATATTGTTACCTATGATATAGTCTCCGAAATTTTAGCAGATGAAGTAGAACATGAAGAAGATTTACAAGCGCTCCATGATGATATCACAGAATTTATTACTGATCTCAAAAAAAATATTAACTAACTTTTTGCTGCACTATCGCTTTTGTAGGTGATGGTGTCAAACTTGCATCATCGCTTCGTATGTCATAAGCTATAACATACACTTCATCACCACTTTGCACATAGTTATGTTCACCAAATTCTGCATAGGCTGTCGCACCTATAGAAACGAATGCTTGTTTAGGATAGTTAGATCTTCTAAGATGTGCTGCAATATTTTCAAGGGGTCCAAAATCTTCTTGCATATTTATCTTCTCAATAAGCCACTCTTTGAGCGTAGTATAAAAATATGAGTAGCCCAGTAAAGGGGCATCTACGCCATAGGGATGCAGTACACCATCACGCTTCACAAAAGAGCAGAGATGATAGTTATCCATCACCCCACCCTCTTCAAATTTGTCTATGACTATCCACTTGTCACCTATCCCTTTGGAGTTAGCTCCCCATGACTTCTTTTCAGAAATCTTTTTAGCACCCTCTTTACGGATGGTACAGTCATTAAAAGTAGTAAATTTTTGTGCGACCAAATCAACTACCTGATGATTGTCGCCATAGACAATATCAAAAAGCACAGCTATCTCTGGTTCAACTTGAGCATTGGCTTCATAGTCAGGTAATTTTAATATATCTGTTCCTATAGGATAGAGTCCTAAAAAGCTATCTGAATGTGGCAGATAGAAAGGAAATATCCCTTTAGGTGCATCTGCTGTTTGAGTCACTACATCTTTAAAGTCTTCTAATTCACCCGCTTGCTCCAGATGATGTGCAAAATTACCAGCAACCCCTAAACAGATAGTCTCTTGTAAGTGCATAAAAAATCCTTAGAAAAAAGTACCGTAGTATAGCTTAACGATGATTATAGTGTGATTTGAAGATGATGAATGAAGATAAAGAGAGCAACATTTGCAACCCTTAGTGAGAGTGCAAATGTTTCAAAGGTACAACTTAAGCGTTCGCAACAGCGTCTTTAAGTGTTTTACCGATTTTGAATTTAGGTGCAGTATGTGCTGGCTTTGTATATGTTTTGTCAGTTCCTGGAACCTTACCAGATTTTTCTGCTACTTCTACAGTTGAAAATGTACCAAATCCTACTAATGATACTGATTCTTTTTTTACAAGTGCTTCTGTCACTGATGTAATAAATGCTTTTACTGCTCTTTCAGCTGCTGCCTTACTTTCGAACTCACCATTTTTTTGTACGAGTTCTACGAAATCTGCTTTTGTCATTCTTCTTCCTTTTTATTTAAGATGCGGTTATTATAGCACAAGATATACTTAAGTCAAGCTAAATAGGTTAATTTTAGCGTTATTTTTTCATTTTTAGGATGCTTTTTATTTTTTTTCTATCTGTATATAAATAGGATTTAAATTTTTATAAGGAGTAATTAAATTTTGATGATATTCAAAAGATGGTGCGCACGAGAGGATTTGAACCTCCACGCCGCGAAGCACGAGCCCCTCAAGCCCGCGTGTCTACCGTTCCACCACGTGCGCATAATATTAGAGTTATAGTTAAGCACTATAATGTTGAGGGTTAAAAGTTGTGATGGGATTATATCCCTCACAACCTTTTAGACGCTTTAAAACTTATCCAATAAAAGGGTTAGCATAAAGAGCGATAAGCGCAATTACCAGTGTATAGATAACTTGTGCTTCAATCATTGCAAGTGCAATAAACATCGTAGTCATGAGTTTACCACCAAGACCTGGGTTTCTTGCTGTTCCAGCGATTGTTGCAGCAGCAGTGTGCCCCATACCGATAGCTCCACCAAGAGCAGCAAGACCAAGACCAACACCAGCAGCAACTACTGAGTAAGCTTTAATCATAGATTCACCGTTTTCACCGGCCATTGCAACAGCACCAAGTGCCAAGAAAAGTAAGAAAAACTTTTTCATTTTAATATCCTTTAAATTCATAGAGTTTAAGTCTCTTCGACTGTTTTGAAGTCTGTTCGGATAGCGTAAACAGTATAAACTGCCAACCGACACATAAATGCGACCGATTTCCCTACTTATCACTTCATGAAACGGCGAGATTATATCCAAAGTTGATTTAATCTATGCTAAAAATTCAGGTGTAGCAAGTTCTACTTTTTTTCCTTTTTGTTCCATCACAACAACGGTGATGTTATCGCCTTCTTTGTAGCGTTCAGAAAGGTTGTTTACACGTTCCTTTGCCACTTTTGAAATGTGCAGTAAAGCATCAAAACCATCTGGCATTTCTACAAAAATACCAAAATCAACGATACGTTTCACTGTACCTTCATAAGATTCCCCAATATTATATGCCATCTGCTTCTTTACAGGTGCTGAAGCAATACTCTCTATGTGTGCTTTTGCTTGGGCTACTTTCTTTTTGTCGCTACCAGAAAGTTTTACTCCACCTGCATCACGATCAATATCTATACTCACTTCAAATTTTTCAATAATCTCTCGTATCGTAGCCCCTGCTTTACCGATGATATCTACAATCTTAGAAGGGTGCACAGAAAAGTGTTCTGTACTAGGCAGTGCAGCACTCGATTCAATATTTTCAAGCGCATCCTCCATAAGTTCCAAAATATGGTTTTTGCCTTGGCTTGCTTTTACCAGTGCTGCTTTGAGTATGTCTAAATCAATACCACCTAGTTTGATATCCATTTGAAGTGCAGTAATACCATCTTTTGTGCCCGCAACTTTAAAATCCATATCACCGTCATGGTCTTCAAGTCCCATGATGTCTGTAAGTACAGCATATTTATCACCCTCACTCACAAGCCCCATAGCGATACCTGCGACAAGTTTGCTTGTAGCAACTTCAGCAGCACGCAGTGCCAACGCGCCACCACAAATGGTTGCCATGGAAGAAGAACCATTTGATTCTAAAATTTCAGACACCAAACGAATACTGCCATCATACCCTAAAGGTACAGTAGATTCCAATGCTCTTTTAGCAAGGTTTCCATGACCCAATTCACGACGCCCTGGTGCACCAATAAAACTGGCCTCCCCTACAGAATATCCTGGAAAATTATAATGTACCATAAACTTCTCAGTCTGTGCATTTTTCTCAGTAATGAGTTCATACATTTGTGCATCTTTTTTATCCCCCAGTGTTACTGTTACCAATGCTTGCGTTTGACCTCTGGTAAAAAGACATGAGCCATGCACTGAAGGTAAAATATTGGTCTCGATACTAATAGGACGTACCTCATCCAATGCCCTGCCATCGGCACGTATATTATTTGCTAATATCATAGCACGTACCACTGTTTTTTTGTAACGCTCTAGTACTTTTGAGACCAACTCTTTATCGGCTTCTTTACCTTCATGTTCCAAAGCTTCCAAAATACGTGTACGCACTTTTTTCAGTTCAGAAGATCGTTCAGACTTTGCCATATGTGCAATGGCCTTTTCAACATCAGCAGCATATTTATTTTCTATCATTGCATACAGTGTTTCATCCACCTTATCTTCTGCAAGGGTAAGTGCGAGTGGTTCACGTGCTACTGCAGTAAATGCATCCACATACGCTGTGGTTGATTTTTCGATGGCATCTGCTGCCATCGCAATCACATCGACTAAAGCATCTTCGGAAAACTCATTGGCATGTTGCCCCACTTCATCTTCTGTAGCAAGGGTACGCATCTCTATCATCACAATATCTTGACCCGAACCTACGACGAATAGATCAAGTTCAGACTCAGCCTGCTGAGAAAGTGTTGGGTTCACCACAATATCATCACCCACAGTTCCCATACGTACTGCCGCAATAGAAGTAGATACAGGAATGTCAGAGACAAACAGCGCGGCATTGGCTGCATGTAGCGCAGCTACCTGCATATCGACTTCAGAATCAGCACTGACAACCATTACGGTAATGGTCACAGGATAGTGAAATCCTTTAGGAAAAAGTGGACGCAAAGAACGATCAACAATGCGTGAAGTAAGGGTTTCAAAATCACCTGGTTTGGTCTCTCTTTTGATAAACCCTCCAGGGATTTTGGCTGCGGCATAGGATTTTTCCATATACTGTACAGTCAGAGGCAAGAAATCCTCATCGACCGCCTTTTCATCAATAGCAACAGCTGCGATAAGCACTGCTTTACCTTGTCTATACATCACCGCACCAGAGGCTTGCTTGGCTATCTTGTTAAATTCATATGTCTCATCAAGATTATTTTGATTTATCTCTACAATGTGTTCATTCATCTATTGTATTATCCTTATGGGTTTTTATTTTTTGCATTTGTGCTTCAATAATCTCTTCAATCTCTTCAAAAGGAAGTGCTTCAAAGTTTTTATAATAATATTCTATCGAAATATAATCCTGTATCTTATGAGGACAAAATACGCCATCACAGACAGTAAGTAAATTTTGATATACAGATTTGTCTAAAATAGGTGTTGCGATATAAATATTTTTAGCCCCCCGTGCTATGACTGATTTTAAGGCTACCATCATAGTTAGTCCCGTTTCTATACATTCATCTGCAAGCACAACATACTTGCCATCCAAAGAGATAAGATCTTTACCTTTTCGATATTTATAGACATAAGAGAGAACCTCTTCATCATATTTTCTCTGTGCCTCACTGTAAACAAAATCTTCATTAATATCAAAAGCATCAATAAGTGCTTTATGCATCACTACTTCTTCTGTTTCAGAGATCATTGCAATCGCCAACTCATGATTATTGGGTGCTACAATAGCTTCTGTTAAAAGTATATCCATTTGAGCATCCACTTTTTTAGCTATCTTATCTGCAAAGAAAACACCTCCCTCACTCACACCTATAATCACTGTTTCATTTTCGGAAAGAAGTTCAATAGGCAAAGTATCAATCAACTGAGCTGATGCATCTTCACGATTTTTAAAATAGTGATTATGGTTTAAATCTTTGGGCATGTTCTGCTCCTGGGAATTGTTTTGTGATTTCTTCTTCGTCAAAAGTATATCGAAACTCTTCTATATACTTCATCAAAAACCTATATGCATAATTGATCTGTTCCATCTTTTGTATGTCCCCACCTATATCAGGATGATTTTTTTTTGCAAGAAAATGATACTGCATACGAATATCTTCTTTTGTAATCATCTTAGGAAGTCCTAGTATATTTAAAGACTTTTCTATCTCTTTAATTGGACTTTGCATTACTTATTATCTCCTGTTCCTACCCCTCCAAAGGGAATAAAATTAAACTGTAAATAAAAACTATTTTCTTTTGTAAAGCCCACAGGTCGGGGTGTAATATCTTGCCGAATAGCCCCTGCTACACTCCAACAATCTTGATGGTATTTTCCACCTAGTCGCCATTGCTTACTTGAT
>JALSSQ010000271.1 GCA_026984165.1 Sulfurovum sp. | reverse complement strand
GGAGTGGTTGTTTGTGTGCTGTTTGTATCGTTGTTGTCACTTGGAGGTGTGGTTGTCTGTGTGCTGTTTGTATCGTTGTTGTCACTTGGAGGTGTATTTGAATTACCTGAACATGCCGATAGTAGAAGTGCTGTTGTAGGTATGAGTATTGCTTTGTATATATTTTTCATTCTATTCTCCTGCTACTGTGATGCTTTGACCTTTGTTTAAAGGCACCTCTACTTCTATCATAGCTTCACTATTGCTGTCAGGTTTAGGCTTGAGTGTAGCTTTGCTTTTGTTTGGATATGTAGAATTATCTTGAAGTGTAGATAAAAAGGTATCGCTATTGCAATCTTTGTATCCTGTGATTAGTTTGCCATCACTATCTACTCCTATATATGCTCTAGAGCCACTGTTGCAATTATTTCCCTCTATGAAGCCAAAGCTCTCTGGATTGTTGCTTTGTGTAGCATGAAGTGATGGGGTGATGGTAGAGAGTATCTGGTTGTGTGTGGTGTTGTGCTCATAGCCATTTTCAATAGAAGTAATGTTTTTAGGCAGGACGGTTAAGGTATAGTTGACATGAACTGGGATCTTTGGTTTACCGTAGCCATCGATGTCTGTTACTGTAATGTTGATATCATAGCTTCCTATATCTATAGGTGTGCCATAGACTCTTCCTGTAGCAAGATCAACATGTGCCCAGCTTGGTTTGTTTGTGATATTATACTCAAGAGAGTCTCCATCTGCATCTGTGGCATTTGGTTCATAACTATAGTCATCACCTATATGAATAGTTACAGGAGATGATGGGATATTGCTTACTACCGGAGTATGGTCATAAATGGCATGAATGCCATCTTCACGCGGGGTGGAGCAGTAGTAAAGCCTGCCATTATCATAATCGAGTGTAGAGACTACTGAGTTATTTGCCTCATAATAATATTCCCCCTCATCTGCTTTTGTGGCATTGTGTTTGATATAGATACGGCTACCGTCTGTGGTGACATCTCGCTCCTTGTCACCATAAATATTGTATTGAAACCATGCAAAGAAGTCGTGGTTGCTGTAGGTGTTTTGGGGGACTTCTCTTGGTTCTATACGCAATGTTTTATCAAAATATACTACTCTATATCGTTCATCTGTATAATAATCATAGCAATGTCTTCTTGGATCTGGATAACGTGTATCATACCCTTTATTTTCAAATTTTCCTATCTGCTGGATATGACTTTCATGCTTTATTTTAGATATCCACCCCATTTGTGGCTCAATATCTGCAAAGGTGAATTGGTTGCGATGGATACGAAAATCCTGTAGCTTGGTAAGAGCTGAAAGATCGGGTAGAGGACCGGATAGGTTGTTGTCATAGAGAACCAATTTTTGCAACTTGGTGAAGTTTTTATAATTCTTAGGGATGCTGCCGGCGAAGTGGTTTTTCTCAAGATAAAGTTCTTCAAGATTGGGTAAATTCAAATCGTCAGGGAGTGCACCGCTATAATCACAGCGTGAAATACTTAATACTTCCAAAGATTGCATCTTTTTAATACTATCTGGCAAGTTTGAGAAATGATTACCATCTACTATAAAAACCTTTAAGTTGGTAAAACTCGAGAGTGCTTCAGGTAAAGTTCCTGAGATATTTAGATCTGTAACATTAAATATTCTTAATGATTGGTTATCATCATTGAGTCTAAAAAACCCTGCCCAATTTGTTATGGGCTTTAAGGGCAGTTCATCCCAACCTTTTTTATCCTTCCAAGCATCTCCCTTCCCTGTAGCATCCCAAAAAGCCTCTATGGCTTTGCAGTCACCTTT
>JALSSQ010000270.1 GCA_026984165.1 Sulfurovum sp. | reverse complement strand
CACAGTGTGACTGAACCATTAGAACTGCAACGTTGGCTCTATACGCGACTTGAAAAGATGTTTGTTTCAGGGGTGAATTGGGTCAATATTTCATTTGGAGTACTTTTACTCATATGGGTATTGCGTTCCAAATAAGTTACACAGCCAATACACACAATTTTGCATATACTTTCATAGTTGGCTTCTTATAAAGGAGATGCTATGCAAAGTTATTTTACACATTTTGGCGAATTGTATTGTTATTTAGAAAATAAGCCACATAAGGATAATTTTTTATATCACCGTCAAAAATACGGATATAAAAAAATATCAAAAGAAGAATTTCTATTGACAGTACGTTATTTGGCACTGGCATTTCGTCAGCATCACTGGCAAGACAGACAAGTGGGTATTGCTGTCTCATCTTCTCCATATTGGTTAATGCTTGATTATGCTTTGATGATAGCTGGTGCAGTGCCTGTTCCTCTGTTTACTAATATCTCTTCAAAAAACTTGCATTATCAAATTTTAGATGCCAATATAGAAACCATTTTTATCGAAAGTAAAGTACAAGAAAATATTATTGATAAAGTAGAGAGAAGTGTGCAGACCATCTATCTATCGGATTATGTGGCAGGGTATCATACATTTTCCGAATTTGTGGCAGAGGGGAAAAAAATAGATGAGGAAGAACCTTCTATCTTTGGTACACTAATTTACCAAATAAAACCTACAAATATAGCTACCATTGTTTATACTTCTGGTACTTCAGGTATGCCAAAAGGGGTAGAACTCACCCATAAAAATCTCATCTCACAGATACACGCTACAGCACAGAACTATCACTTTGACTCACATACCGATGTGGCATTTTCGTTTTTACCCTTGGCGCATATTTTTGAGCGTATGGTGATGCACTTTTATCTTTCCCAAGAACTCACAGTCTATTTTGCTGATGATGTGAAAAATGTAGGGGTACTTCTTAAAGAGATAAACCCTACTGTGATGACTGTGGTACCAAGACTCTTAGAAAAAGTATTTTTTAAAATGAAACTTAAAGCTTTGGAGGGGAATGTTATCAAAAAAGCATTGGTCAATTATGCTTTTCACAGAGCAGTAAGAAAAGACCCTTATGCACCTAAAGGCATAGTAGATAAAGTATTGGATGCCATCGTCTATAAAAAACTGCGATTGGCTTTAGGTACTCGTATGCGTATGATGATTTCTGGTGGAGCAGCCCTGCCAGATGCTCTTTATAAGTTCTACCTTAACATTGGTACACCTATTTATCAAGGCTATGGTCAGACTGAGACGAGTCCTGTCATCGCTTCTAACACACCTAAAGAGAATAAAATAGGCACCGTAGGCAAAGCTTTTCCCCAGGTGCAAGTGAGCTTAAGTCCTGATCATGAGCTTTTGGTCAAAGGACCCAATGTCATGAAGGGCTACCATAACAACCCAGAATCCACAGCTAAAACCATAGATGCTGAGGGTTGGCTACATACAGGAGACTTGGCAAGCATAGATGAAGAAGGGTATATCAGTATTATTGGGCGTACCAAAGAACTGCTCAAGACCTCTACAGGTGAGTATGTGACGGCTGTTTATATAGAGCAAAAACTCACCAGTAACGGTTGGTTTGAACAAGCCCTTGTGGTAGGAGATGCCAAACCTTACGTAACGGCATTGCTTTTCATAGAACATGAGTTTTTAGGTAGACTAGCCACCTCTATGCACACCACACCGCTTAAAGCCTTGGAGTCTGACAAGTTCAAAGCTATGACAGCCAAGTTCATAGCCAAACTCAACAAAAAGCTAAAC
>JALSSQ010000269.1 GCA_026984165.1 Sulfurovum sp. | reverse complement strand
AGAACATGATAATCTTGCTGTCTTTGATGTCAGGGAGATAAAACTGCATAGATTTGCCAAATACAAAGCAGTTATCCCGCATGAAGCCAACCTTCTTGTACTTAATATGATGGCGTATGTGATCATTGATGAAGAGCTTTATGATGAGAGCTTTATAGAGGACAGAACTAAAAATTTTGAAGCATTTAAAGAGAATATTTTAAATGACCCCTATGCCAATCCTAAGTTTTTTGAGAAGATAGAAGGGTATGAGTACCTCTCTAAAATGATACCGAAAATTGCACGAGAGTATGCGCTTAAGAAGTCTATGATTTTTTGGGGGCTTGGTATTACGGAGCACACAGATGGCTCTTATGCAGTGATGGCGATTACACACTTGGCACTTATGACTGGAAATATCGGCAAACCCGGTGCCGGGCTTATGCCACTTCGTGGACAAACCAACGTGCAGGGTGTCTGTGATGTAGGGATGCTTCCATACTATGCCCCAGACTATCAGCCCCCTAAAGAGGTGGGGCTTATGACGCCACAGCTTGTAGATGGCATGATAGAAGGGAGCATTAAAGCGGTACTCAATATGGGAGAAGATCTGACCCACATTCATCCCAATATCAATAAAATCACCAAAGCATTTAAGAATTTGGAGCTTCTTTTTGTACAGGAGCTCTTTATGACAGATATCGCACAGCGTGCTGATATTGTTATAGGAGTAAAGTCTGCGTATGAAAAGACCGGTGTCTATGTCAATGCTATGAGACGCCTGCATCTCTCTCAGCCTTTGGTGCAATCAGACTTGCCAGATGACTGGGAAGTGATAAAATGTTTAGATGAAAAGATGGGTGCAACACCTGACTATAAGAGTTCGGAAGATGTTTGGAAAGATGTACAAAAAACAGCCTATAGGCGCTTTAGCGGTGCGGATTATCACAGGCTCAAAAAACATAGAAAACGTGGATTACAGTGGCCTGTACATACAGAAGATACTCCTATACTGCATCAACTCGATTTTAGAACCAAAGATGGTTTGGGTGCATTTCGCTACAAAGGGTATGAGTTGCGAGGTATGGTTGAGGAGATTCTTCATAAAAAACTCAAGGGCTACCATCTGACTACAGGCAGAGCATTGGCACACTATAACAACTCTGCGCAGACCAAATATACCCAAAGTCTCATGAAGCGTTATACTGAAGATTTGCTACTGGTGCATGAAGATGATGCTGAGGATTTCAAGACACAAAAGGTGATACTTAAAACCGAGTATGGAGAGACCAACCCCTTGACTGTCAAGTTTACCACAAAAGTACGACCAAAAACGATGTACACCACTTTTCATTATGCAGACTCCAAGTTAAATAATATCTTTGGAGACAAGAGTGATGAGCTCATTATGACGGCAGCATTCAAGTCCATTCAGGTAGAGGTGATTCCTGTGAGTGATATCGTGGCTTGCGGGTAGGGCTGTCAAGGTTTATCACAAAATAGTTTGAGTGCTTTTTGTGATTTAAAACTCCTCAAACTCTTTGTCTGCTTTTATCTGCTCTAACCTTGCTTTTTCAGCATCACTGAGCATCATCATCTTCACTTTTTTCATAAAAAAGCTTCTGTCTGGCAGTTTAGTCACATAAGCGTAGGTACCATAGCCAAGTGTTACTACAGTCAGAAGCAAGATAATCCCTTGCGCAAGAGAGTATTTTTGGATAGGGTCTTTGGTTTGTATCTCACAGACACCTCCGGGGCAATGGGTTGCTTTCTCTTTTTTGATGAGATTGTAGAGTTTGCAACCAAAACAGATGGAAAAGGCA
>JALSSQ010000268.1 GCA_026984165.1 Sulfurovum sp. | reverse complement strand
GGGCTATGAAGCTCTTATACAAAGAAGAGTCAAACATGAACCCTATGAATACATCGTGGGTGAGGCTAGTTTTTATGACATTCATTTGGCAGTAGAAAAAGGGGTGCTTATCCCTCGTCCTGAGACGGAGATACTGATAGATTTGGTGGCAGACATCATAGAAAAAGATAACATTACACGCATAGCAGAAATAGGTGTGGGGTCTGGTGCTATCTCGGTAGTGCTAGCTAGAAAATTTCCAAATCTTTATAGTATTGCTACAGATATATGTGACATACCTTTAAGGGTAGCCCAATTAAATATTAATAAATATGAACTGTCAGGACGTATTGAAATACGTAAGTCTAATCTTATAGATGAGGTGAGTGAGCCTGTCGAACTGGTAGTCTCTAATCCACCCTATATCGCAGAAGATTTCTTACTTGAATCAAATGTAGTAGACTATGAACCAAAAGAGGCACTTTTTGGTGGTAGGGTAGGTGATGAGCTTTTAAAACAAATTATCTTAGATGTAAAAACTAAAGGCATCAAATGGCTTGCTTGTGAGATGGGTTATGACCAAAAAGAACCCCTCTTGGCTTTTGTTAATGAACTTGGAGTAAAATTCATACAATTTTACAAAGACTTGGCAGGGCTTGATAGAGGCTTTGTGATAGAGTTCGCGTAGGGTGCGATTGTTATCGCACCGCATAAGGAAATAAAAACAGAGTCACACTTTCGCCGAAAGGCTTAATAGACTAAAGGAAACAAACAATGAACAAAAATTTTAGAATGGTAACGATGGCATATCTCATCTTTCTCTCAGGTGTACTCGGTGCGATGCTTTATGCAGGTATTGTAGTTACAGCAGTGACTTTTCATACCGATGCATGGTTGGGAGCTGATATCTTGACACGTTTTCAAGAGGGGCAGATAATGACAGAAAACTTTTTGCGTCTGTCTTATGTCATCAATGTTTTGGTTGTGGTGGTGATGCTCTATGAGGGGTACAAATTTAAAAAGTTTGAGCGTGATACCTTGACACAGATAGCGACCTTTTTTGTTTTGGCAACGGCACTGCTGTTTTCTCAATATTATCTGCCAGATATTATCAGCATGCAGCTTCAAGGTGAAGAGATGACAAAATCGGCGGCATTTGTCAATCAGCATAAAGGCTCAGAGATAAATTCTAAGATTTTTGCTTTGGCACTTTTAGTATTGATAATTCAGAATATGCGTAAAGCGTGTAAATAGGGGAGCAGGGAGTATGGAGCAGGGAGTAGAGGTATTTGAACATCCATTTCAACCCATTGTCTATAAAGATACTGAGACATTAATACTTGGTTCTTTTCCCAGTATCAAATCTTTTGAAAATAACTTTTACTATGCACACCCTTCCAATCAGTTTTGGAAGATACTCGAAGCAGTGACTTCTTACCCTATCAATAATCGTGACCAAAAACTTTGGCTACTTAAAGAGGCGAAGTTTGGGCTTTGGGATATGGTAAGGGAGTGTAGCCGTGACAACTCGCTTGACAGCTCTTTGGAAAACGAAGAGGTCAATGACATCGCAGGTTTCTTAGAAGCACATCCTAGCATTAAAAAGCTTGCCTTTACAGGTAAAAAGGCAGAGGCACTTTTTAAAACGCACTTCTCTTACCTAGAAATAGAAACAGTTTATCTCCCCTCACCATCCTCTGCCTACGCAGCCATGAAGTTTGAAGAGAAGGTGAAAAAGTACAAAGAGGCATTAGGATATTAAGATGACAAAAATTTCTCATTTCTCATTTCTCATTTTTCATTTTATATGTACGGAGTACAAA
>JALSSQ010000267.1 GCA_026984165.1 Sulfurovum sp. | reverse complement strand
TTTGAACTTATGCAAATTAAGTGAAATTTAAGTCAGGGGGGTAGAATAAATTCTAAAATTAGCAAAATTTAATAAAAAGGGAAAAGAATGAATAGTAAAATGTATATTAAGTTAGGTACACTATTAGTGGGCATATTGATTTTAGAAGGGTGCCAAAATGATACTACTCAAAAAATAGAATCAGTAACAAAAAATGTTACAGAGGTTGAACAATTAAAAGGTAAGAATATATATTCTTCTGTGGGGTTAAATGATAATATTGTACTTATGGCAGGAGAAAACGGAATGCTTTTGAGAAACATAAATATAGAAGAGAAAGACACGAACTTTAAAAAACAATTTAAATCCGCAGGTAGTTCGTTTACAATACCAACTTTTAACTCTTATGAACAGATAGAAGCAAAAAAAATGCAAAAAGTTTCTTCTAGTGAAAAGAATTTAAATGAAAATAAATCTGATAAACCTAAAATATACACTATGCTAAAATTAAAAGATGGTATTTTGGTAGGTGGAAAATTTGCTGATGAAAATAAAATTTATTTATTTTAGTATTTCTTTAGTCTTACTAATAAATGGTTGTAGCGAATATTTTATTCCTACACCATTAGGTACCATAGTGATTAAAGAGGGTAGTGGAAATGGCCCAGACCAAGAGTTTCAAGATTTACTGAAAAATGGTTAAGAATAAAAAATACTATTTGATAATGATGAGTTTTTTTTCATTGCTTTCATTTATAGTTTACTCAGCTTTTGGAGATAATAAGTTATCAAAAGAATTACATAAAAATAAGCAATTATATGCAAGTAAACCTTCCTTGCAATTTCCAGATATAAATCTTCTTGAAAATGGAGATATTATATTTCGTAGAGGTTATGGTGTAGATTCTACTGTTGCGGCAAATTTTTCAGAAGGAGAAAAACGTTATTCTCATGCTGGCATTATATATAAAAAAGAAGATAAGATTTATGTGATACATTCTGAAGATGACGATGAAGGACACAATGGTGTTTTTATGGAAAATTTAGATGATTTTATAGATAACTCACCGATATGGGCAGTCTATCGTTATAAAGTATTAGATAAAATAAAGGTAAAAATGATTCAAGAATCGCTTGCGTTTCTACACAAACATACAAAATTTGATAATGATTTTGATCTTAAAGATGATGATAAGATGTATTGCACAGAATTTATCTATAAAGTAGTAAATCGCTCAGCTAAGAAGGAAATTATCCATGCGGGAAAACGATTTATGTCAAGAACTTTTGTTACAATATCAGATTTATATGAAAATAGCTATGCATTTTTGCTGCAAAGCAATTATAAAAAAATAAAGGAATAAAAATGTTTAAAAAAATATATTTGGGTTTATTGTGCGTGGTAACTTTTGCATCTGCAGACTCTACCCAGTGGTTTATGGAGTTGGGATGGAAGATATCTACACCTTTAAAATGGAACTATAACTCTTTTGATGCAGCTGGGCTAAATGGTGTACATTATGATGGTAAGGGGACGGACGATATGCTCTATATTTCTGTAGGACGTTTGTTTGAGATTGAAAATTCTATGATGCAAGTGGCTTTGAGTGGGGGGACAACGTTTATTGTTTTAGATTCAGCAGATCATAATGATGCACTTTTTGCAAAAGCAGCATTGCTCTATCCTGCACATGTTTTTGGACATACCATTTCTGTAGGACCAACAATACAAGCATATTTTCCTTATAACAGCTATTATTATGATAGTGAAGATGGTGCGTTTGCACGGAAAGTACATTATGACAAGCATGCTTTTTATGCTTTTGGATTTGATAGTACATGGGGTGAGGATATATGGAGATATAATATAGGTGCAGAGTATATGTTCTCGTCAAAATTTAAAGGTAACACGTATGATACGACAGGCTATGCCAATTCGGAATTAGATCATAATGGACTTTATGTGCATTTTGGTGTGCAGTATCACTTTTAAAATACAATATGACCTTGCTGAATGATATATGACTTAGACATATTGATACTATGGTAAATAGTAGTGCCGTACTTTTTACTGTAATATTGTAACAAGAGTTTTTGCAAAGTTGGCTCTATAGAAGGGTGAAACCAGCCATTGTTGCTAAGTACTATCATATTTTTAGGATGATTACCTTGTTTATCTTTGGCATAGAGTTTTTCAGAAGTGGCTTCGAAACAGATGGCATTTCTGTAGGTTTTCCCATCGATTTTATAATCAATCACATTTGCACTTGCTTTATAGTCTATAGCTCCATCATAAAAGATTTTATTGATCCATTTGCTTAAAAAATCTGGTAGAGGATTTTTTTCTCCAAAAGGAACGAGTACAACTTTGTTGGCAACCGTAATTTTTCCATTTGTAAATATATAGGTTGAGTTTCTAGGTGTTGTACCATCCCAGTAGAGTCCTCCTGTGATGATGGAGATATGTTTGGCTCTATTTTGTAATTGTTCTAAAACTTCTTCAGAACGGTTGAGAAAAACAGGAAAAACAGACTCTGGCAAGATGATAAGCTTTTTATGTTCGGCGATAGCTTGGTCTATGGCTTGAAAGAGTGCTTGAAACTGTTGTGCATGCAAAGCCTCATTCCATTTGTCTTCTACACTTGTATGGGTAGTGAGTAGGGTAATGTTTTTATCTATGTGAGGTACACTGGAAGGTGTTGGGGAGTAGGCTAAAATGACAAGCACTAAAAAGAGTATGTGCTTGCGCCAAAGACTCAATACTATAGCACCCAGTACCATAGCAAATCTAAATTTTTCTATACCCAAATAACTCTCAACAAACATGAGCTCGGGTTTGAACCAATCGAAGGAAAAAGGGTGAATGTAACTCAATGTTAAGAGTCCTAAGGATTTGAAGAACAATTCAAGTAGTGAGGAGTGGGGAGTGGGGAGTGAGGAGATTTTTTGGCTTAGCCATGCGATAAATCCAAAAATGAGCCCATACGTAAGCATAATGATGAGTATCTCCATAGGTGCTGCCCAGACCATGTGGTAGTGTATGAGACTCAGTGCTATCCACCAAAACCAAAAAAGCCCTATGAACGCACCCGAGACAAACCATTCAGCAGTGTTGGCTGAGAGGAGCAGGTAGAGGGCTAAAAGTCCTAAAATTGTATTGATAAGGGGATAGGAGACTCCCCAATGGTTAAGGTAAATAAAGGCAGAACTCAGTATGGCTATGCTCAAGCCTCTTATTAATACAAAGGTGGTAAAATAGTGCCTCATTTTATTCAAAAGGATTCCTCATGGAACAATCAAGCAGTGTAATTGGTTCATTTTTACCACTTATTTTATTATTCGCAATTTTTTATTTTCTTATCATTAGACCACAGCAAAAGGCGCAAAAAGCACATAAAGAGATGCTAGAAGCACTACAAAAAGGTGACAAAATCATCACAACAGGTGGGCTTATTGCGGTTATCGTTAAACCTGAAGAAGATTTTATCAAAATCAAACTAAATGATGACACTATTGTCAAGCTTGACCGTGCATATGTAGCTAAAAAGGTAGAAGTCGGTGAAAACGCTTAATTTTAGAGTCATCCTTTTTGCATTTGCGCTTATTTTTGGTGTGGTATTTTCTATACCGTCTTTAACGCAAAGTGAACAAGGAAAGAAAATTACTTTGGGGCTTGACTTGCAAGGTGGGTTGCATATGCTTTTGGGCATCAAAAGTGATGTTGCTATAAAATCACGTATCAAATCGATGGCAGCTTCTGTGAAGTATATGTTTGATGATGCAGAAATTATCTTTGATGATCTTCGTATGGTTGAGGGCAAAAAGATAGATTTTGAGCTATTGGACAAAGATGATGTACCTAAGGCAAAAAAACTGCTCAAAGATGGCATAGAGGGGACAGTGCTTAGTGAAAATGGCTTGAAATTTTCACTGGCTATGACAGATGCTGAAGCCAAACGTACCAAAGCAAGTGCCATTAAACAAGCAGTCGATACCATTAGAAACAGGTTAAATGAATTTGGTTTGGCAGAACCAACAGTTGCTAAACAAGGTGAAGACAAAATCCTTGTTGAGGTACCGGGTATTAAAACGCAGGCCGATGAACAGCGTATCCGTGAACTCATTGCACGTGCAGCACACTTACAGCTTATGGCAGTAGATGAAGACAGAAATGCACGCGTAAGTACCATGTCCGTACAAGAAGCAAAAAGTTATGGTGATGTCATCTTAGCAGATGTAAATCACCCTGAAAGAAAATATCTTCTTCGTGCTATTCCTGTGCTTGATGGTTCTATGTTGACAGATGCCAAAGTAGGGTTTGATAAAAACAATCAACCAGTCATTAACTTTACACTCAATGGGCAAGGTGCCAAAATATTTGGTGACTTTACGGGTAAATATGTAGGTAAACGTATGGCAGTTGTTTTAGATAACAATGTCTATTCTGCACCAGTCATCAATGAACGTATTGGTGGTGGACGTGTGCAGATTTCTGGGCATTTTAAACTTTCAGAAGCACATGATCTTGCTATCGCCTTGCGTTCAGGTGCCTTGCTTGCACCTGTGTATGTCATGGAAAAACGTTCAGTTGGACCTAGCCTTGGTGCAGACAACATTAAAGCCAGTATGGAAGCGCTGATTCTTGGTTTTGTGCTGGTTGTACTTTTTATGATTTTGTATTACGGTATGGCGGGTGTAGTTGCAGATGTGGCATTGGTAGGAAACCTGTTTCTTATTTTGGCGATTATGTCTCTTTTTGGTGCGACGCTTACATTGCCTGGTATGGCAGGTATCGTCCTTACTGTCGGTATGGCGGTAGATGCGAATGTGATTATCAACGAGCGTATTCGTGAGTTGCTTCATGAAGGGAAGTCAATAGCCAAGTCGATAGAAGAAGGATACAATAAAGCCTTTACAGCGATTTTGGATGCCAACGTAACAACACTCATCGCAGCAGTGGTACTTTGGGCATATGGTACAGGTCCACTGAAAGGTTTTGCACTGACTATGGGGATTGGTATTTTAGCATCGATGCTTACGGCTATTGTGGGGACACATGGTATTTATCAGTGGTTACTCCCTAAAATCAATAAGAACAAACTTGGTTTCTGGTTTGGTATTAAAACAGAGGGGAGAAAATAATGGAAATCTTTAAATATAAAAAACCTCTTAATCTTATGGCTCAAAGCAAACGCTTTGGTCTGGTTTCGCTGACATTGCTTATTATCTCTATTGGACTCATCGTTACAAAAGGCTTTAACTACGGACTTGACTTTGCCGGTGGAACTTTGGTGCAGGTGCATTACAAAGAAAAAGCACCTATTCAAAAAGTAAGAGATGCCATTACCAAAGTAAAAGCCTATGAAGGTGCTTCTGTTACATACTTCGGTAGTGACAATGAGCTTATTATCCGTACAAAAAAAAGCAGTAAATCTCTAGGCAGAGATATGGGTGATGAGATGCGTGAACTACTAAAAGGTACGGGAGATTTTGAAGTAAGACGTGTCGATATAGTAGGGGCTAAAGTAGGCTCGGAGTTGCGCGAAAAGGGACTCATGGCAATGTTCTTGTCTATCCTTGGCATTCTCATCTATGTCTCTTTTAGATTTGAATGGCGTTTTGCTGTTGCTTCAGTGATGGCACTCATCCACGATGTTACCATCGCTATGGGTGCGGTGGTACTCTTTGGTATTGAAGTAAATCTCGATACCTTGGCAGCACTGCTTACTATTTTAGGATATTCACTCAATGATACAATTATTGTCTTTGACCGTATCCGTGAAGGAATTAATACGATTAAGAATCCAGATTTAGCTAGTATCATCGATGAATCTGTCACACAGACGCTTTCTCGTACGACATTGACTTCATTAACCACATTTTTTGTGGTTTTGACACTCTTCCTCTTCGGCGGAGAGATTATTAAAGGCTTTAGTTTTACACTACTCGTAGGGGTAGTGGTAGGTACGTATTCTTCTATTTTTGTGGCATCACCTATCTTGATGATGTTGGGCTTCTCTGTATCAGATTACCGCCTCAAAGCAGCCGAAAAAGCAAAACGGGAAAAAGAAAAAGAGAAAATGCGCGCGATGTATGAAAATGGTACGATATAGCTTGTAAGCATTTTCTCTTCCGAATCGTCAGATGAGGCTTTAGTGAGATGAATTTTGTATGTGCTTTGCTCATACAAAAGAAGAAAGAGCATAAAAATAAATGCGCGCGATGTATGAAAATGGTACAATATAGTTCTAAAAAGGAGTTTTAATGAATTGGGGTAAAGTTTTTTATATATTTTTTACACTCATGTCACTGACAACATCGGCGGCATTTTTGTATGAAAATTCAGCTGTAGCACTTTTTATGGCAGGCTCTGTGAATATCATCTCAACCTTGTTAAAAATAGGGGTGCGTAACATACTTTCAGCAGAGCTTTTGGCAGGTTCTTTGGTTGCAGACTTGCATCTGATTCCTGCATTTTTTGCCTTGCAGTTTTATGGGAATGATAAGATAGCCGTGGGGCTGGTAATAGGCGCTGTGGTGGCAAATATCTACACTATTATTGTTTCAATGATAGAGAGTGCTAAAGAGAAAGTGGACTTTTAAGCTATGAATGAATTAGATTATCATTTTGTCAAAAAAAATACGATTAATAATATACGGCAAGGATATATTGCACCTAGTGAAATAGATGGTTTTGGATTATTCGCAAAGATAAATATTGATTGTCAAGATATTTTATGTTTTTTAGATGGTCAAGTGATGACTTGGGAAAAGTATCATGAAATTGAGGATGCGATGAAAGAAAAGATTGTTCCTCCTTATGCACATTATATTTTTATGGAATGGAATGCATTAGATAAGGATACTTTATTGGTTAGGTCATTACGTACAAAATATAGTTATATCAATCATTCAAGAAATCCAAATACTAAAATTTTATATCATCCTTTGAGGGTGGTGGCAATCAAAGATATACCAAAAGATGAAGAAATTACGATTGATTACCGTAATGAACCATTGAATTATGAATATATTAAAAATCATGGGTCAACATATTTATGAGTATTGTAAAGTTTTCATTTATGGGCGTTCAGCCTATTGAAATAGATACTACATTATATATGGAATTGCTTGATAAAAAAGTATCTTTTTCGAAATTAAATGCAATTAACAATGGTGGAGATAGTTTTCCTTGGATGGAAAGTTATAATACGATTTATGATACATATTCAGATTTGTATGCATGGCAAATTTTAGAAGAAGAATTAGACCTACAAAAAGATTTTTTTCGCGATGGTCCATCGCTGAATATGGCTCAAAAAACTTTACAGTTATCTGAATATTTGGTCTCTCATGATGCAAAGTTGTATTTTGACCCTAGGTTTATCTACTTTGTGCTAGTGTATCAGGTAGATTTTGAAATACCATCAAATGTTTTATTTCAATTTTTAGATTATGATGCTACACAAGATAATATAAAATATAATGATTTATACAACGTTGTAAGAAAAGCTTTTGTAAAAGAAGAGAAGCAAAGTAAGATAAGTGCATGGGGAAATTCGATACAGAGAAAAACAAAAAACAAAATACAAGAAATTTTGGAAACGTTATACAAGAAAAAAATTGATATTGATATGATTGATATTTTACCAAATAGTTGTAATATTTCAAATTTTGTATTGGTGCCTGAAGAGATGAGTGCAGAAAAGTTATTTTTTGAAAAATTAATTTCGTTAAATATATATGCAGAACGATTAAGTTCTCAAATTTTTCTTGAACCACTTTATAATGACACAGTTTATTATTCATTTAATGGAAGATTTCATACAATTATTCTAAAAAATAAACAGGACAGATATAGATTCCAACCGTTACAGTTTCATATACAATATATGTGGTTTTTAGTGGAAAGATATAACAAAATGATGAATTTAATTAATAAATCATTAATGCAAACTGACTCGCTAAAAGCACTACAAAAACATTCTAAATTAATTCATAGTATGATTAACAAAATCGAACTATTGAGCTTGCATGATATGAATTTTAAACATTCCATAGAAGTTGACATAGACATCTATGAAAAAAATGAAAAGCGCTGGTCTATAGCAAATTTATTACAGAGTTCTAAACAATATGTCTCATTTTTTAAAGATTATCTAGACCGTTTATTTGCTCAGAAAAATGAGATATATCAAAAGAAAATGAACTTAATATTATTGGTTATTTCATTTTTTCAACTGTTAGCACTTGTAAGTGTATGGAATGATTATTTAGCCACCTTAAATAAGAATAATTTAGAAGTTGATAATAGGTTTTTGCAATTTTTTAATCATAGTACAGAGAGTTTATTAACATTTAATTTATTTATACCTGTGGGACTTATTGTTATTATGCTTGGATTTACATTATATTTATGGAAACATAGAATTAAATAATGTTCAAAAGCATCAATCGTCAAGGTACCTACACCACCAAATATGATACTGCCAAAAAGAAGTTTGGCAGCGATGATTTACTTCCTT
>JALSSQ010000266.1 GCA_026984165.1 Sulfurovum sp. | reverse complement strand
GCAGGTGTATTATATCTTACGCATTTGAATTATCATACAAATAATATTGATTTACTTCTTGCAAATAAGGGAACATATAAGCAAAATAGATTATTTTTGGATGGGAATATAAGTCTTCAAGAGAAAGAGGGATTTTTGTATAAAGCTGAGCATGCGAATTATAATAAAACAACTGAAATATTACATATTACATCGGCATTTACTGCATATATGAATAAAAATATTATTCATGGAGAAGATCTAAAATATAATGCAAAGAAGAAAGAAATAAGTGCCACAGGAATTGATGCACTTGTTTATACAGTAGAAAAGTAATATCATGCTATAATCAAGATTAATTTTATAAAAGGCTTTGTATTGAGTGTTCTAAGAAATGTAGTAATTTTTTTTTCTATAATGAGTATTTCTCTTTCTTGTATTTTTGCAGAAAAAGTTGAAATAACTTCTGATGCTATGCATGCAGAAAATATGAAAAAAGAAGTCAACTTTGTTGGCAATGTGATGATTAAACAGGCAAGTAATTGGCTACATAGTGATAAAGTCATTATCTATTTTGATGAAAATAATGAAACTAATAAATATGAAGCCATAGGACGCGTAACTTTTGAATTTAAAAAGGAAAATAATTTTTATAAAGGTTCTGCCCATAAAGTTACGTATTTTCCTGTGAAATCTCAGTATATTTTGACCGGTAAAGCTGTGATTGATGATCAGATAAATAAGCGTCATGTCAATGGGGATGAAATTGTATTTGATATGATTACAGGAAATACCAATGTAAAAGGAAGTCGCAAAAAGCCTGTTAAGTTTATCTTTGATATGGAGAATACAAAGTGAGTATACCACGTATTGTAGAGGCAAACTTTATCAAATCTGCACAAAGTATATCAGATTCTCTACCAGAAGATATGAGTGAAGTGGTGTTTTTGGGACGATCTAATGTGGGGAAAAGTTCAACGCTTAATGGCTTGACAAGACGTAAAAATTTGGCAAAATCTTCAGCTACTCCGGGGAAAACACAACTGATTAATTTCTTTGAAACACGTTATTTGTACAAAGAACAGAGTTATCCTGTACGATTTGTCGATTTGCCAGGTTTTGGCTATGCTAAAGTCTCCAAATCATTAAAAGAAGTGTGGCAAAAGAACTTGGTTGAGTTTATAGAACACCGTGTCTCTATTCGTCTTTTTATACACCTTAGAGATGCTAGACATCCCCATGCAAAGATAGATAATGACGTAGAAGCATATATCTCCGAATTTATTCGCCCTGACCAAAAATATCTTACAGTTTTTACGAAAATAGACAAACTGAATCAAAAAGAACGCAATAAGTTAAAACGTGATTTTCCTGATGCTATGACGCTATCAAATCTTAAAAAAAATGGATATGATAGGGTGCACTATGAGATACTAAAGAGTATTTTTGTTATTGATAATGAAGATAAAAATGAGATAAAAGGTGCTAAGTGATAAAACTTGTTAAAGCAAAACTATCTGATATTCCTCAGATGCAGGCATTGGTTGTCAATGAAGTAAAAGATGGTGTTATTTTGAATCGTAGTGAAGATGAAGTTGCTACAAATATAAGATCTTATGTTTTGGCTAAAGATAAAAATAAAATCATAGGATACACAGCATTACATGTGCATTCCAAAAGGTTAGCCGAGATACGAAGTCTTATTGTACATGAAAAATATCGTGGAAAAAATATAGGGCAGAAATTGGTTGAGTTTACACTCAAAGAAGCAAAAGAACTTGGTATAGAAGAAGATGTTTTGGTTCTGACGTATTTGCCACTTTTTTTTGAAAAACTTGGCTTTGTTGAGATAAATAAAGAACTTATTCCTGAACATAAAATATGGGCAGATTGTATAAAGTGTATTCATTTTCCTGTATGTAATGAAGTTGCTTTAATTTATAAAATTGTGTCTAATTAGTATATTCTTATGGGTAAGTTATTTAATTTTTTATATCATCCTTTTGTATGGGTACTATTACTTTTATTTATAGCATTTTATCCTATGTTAATCTCAATTTATGTTTTTTTGCCTTTGTTTATAGGTATAATGGGTTATATTATGATTTTGGGTATAGAAACAGGTAAATGGCATTATGTATTATTTTCTATCATATATTTTATCAATTTGGAAGCTAATTTGTCTTTACCTTTTTTCATAACAATTATTGCATCTTTGCTGGTATATGTATTATTTTATCAGAGTTTGGCATATTTTAGAAGATGCCACGTATGTAGACCTGTCCTTTTAGTAATATTGATTGATACTTTTTATTTAGGATTATTGCTTGGGTATGATTTCATTTTTCAAAGTGTTTCTGTAGTACTAGATACGATTTTATTTTATTCTCTTATTGTTGATATTTTGGTGGTAATGACATTATGAGATATAAATTTGTTATATTTGTTTTTCTACTTTTTTGGGGAGGCATGGTTGCAAGACTCTATCATGTGAGTATCAAGTCAAATTTCTATTATGAAGGTTTAGCAAAAGATAATATTGAACGAAAACGCTATATAAAACCTGTTAGAGGAGAGATATCTGATATACATGGCCATTTACTAGCTATGAATCAGATAGGTTTTTCAATTTCAATACAACCACATTTAAAATTGAAGGGTAAAAAACTTTTGGAAGTGGTAGATAAATTGATTGAAACCTTTCCAGATTTAAATAAAACAATTATGCTTAAAGTTTATAAAAAACATAATTCTCCATATAATCATAAATTTATAAAAGTGGTAGATTTTATTCATTATCCTAACATGATGGGTGCATACCCCAAATTAAGTTTATTACCTGAAGTAAAAATAGAAGCGGAAACAAAACGTTACTATCCTTATGGAAAATATGCAGCACATATTATAGGATATACGGGGCGTTCAAATAAAAAAGAAAATATAAATGACCCTGTTGTCAATGAAGTTGGTAAAGTAGGAAAATCGGGACTTGAGCGTTATTATAATAAAGTTCTTGAAGGTGAACTAGGGTATGTTATTTCTAAAGTAACAGCTACCAATAAAGCGATTGAAGTGCTTAAAAAAGTAGCACCTAAAGATAATAAAAATATCCAACTAAATGTGGATATAGATTTACAAAAAATGATTTATGAACGTTTTAAAGAATCTCATGAAGTAGGTGTTGCTATCGTGATGCGTACCAATGGTGAAATATTATCTGCAGTCAGTTACCCTTCATATGATCCAAATCTATTCGTAGGCGGTATTAGTATAAAAGATTGGCGTGCTTTACAAGAGAATTTAGCACATCCTTTTACTAATAAGTTTATTCATGGTACCTATCCTCCTGGCTCAACCATCAAAATGGGAATGGCTCTTGCTTTTTCAAAATCTTTAACGGGTGTATTAGATACGTCTGAACATTGTGCTGGATATATTACTTTGGGAAAAAGTAAACATAAGTTTAGGTGTTGGGCTAAATGGGGGCATGGAACTGTACGTTTGCGTAGAGCTATAAGAGAAAGTTGTGATGTTTACTTTTACAATAAAAGCCTAAAAGTGGGTATTAATGCAATGGCTAAACACTTACGTTCTTTTGGTTTAGGGGTAAAAACAGGTGTTGACTTGCCTAAAGAATATAATGGTGTTATTCCAGATAAAGCATGGAAGATGAAGCGCTATAAACAAGCATGGTACATGGGGGAAACGGTTATCTCATCCATTGGACAAGGGTATGATCTTGTTACACCATTGCAAGTTGCAAGATATACCGCTTTGCTTGCTACATCTAATCTGGTTACACCACGTATCGCAAAAATTATAGATAATAATATTACTTCTCCCACAGTAAAACCTATCTCTTTTGATCCATATTATTTAAGCGAGATTAGAAAAGGTATGTATGATGTATGTAATGTTAAAGGAGGAACAGCATTTAAAACGATGAGTGAACTTCCTGTTATAGTTGCAGGAAAAACAGGTACATCACAAGTTATTTCTATTCCTCAATCTACAAAAAAACGTCTAAAAGAGGCAGAATTAGAGTATTTTCGACGTTCGCATGCATGGATAACGACATATGCACCCTACAATAACCCACAATTTGTTGTTACGGTACTTGTAGAGCATGGAGGGCATGGAGGAAGTACTTCAGGTCCCATAGCAGCAGATATTTATCGATGGTTATATAGAAATAAATATTTTAAAGGTCAAGAACGAAAAACTGCCAAAAGATTAGATGATAATCTTAGTTCATTTTAGAGCGTAGAGTATGACTTAAAGATGTTGCAGGGTATTGTTTAAAAAAAGTCCTAAAATAATAATAAGGCTAATACCTGCTGATTTATTATAGAGCTTATTGGCTGTAATAAAGACTAAAATAAGTGTGGCTATAATCATGCTGGCAATATCAAAAAGATAGGCAGATGCATCGATAGGCATAGGTTTAACGAGTGCAGCTGTTCCAAGTACAACAGTTGTATTTGCCATGTTTGAACCGATAATATTTCCTATAGCCATATCTACTTTTCCCTTGAATGCTGCAGAAACACTTACTATTAATTCAGGTAAAGAAGTTCCTAAAGAGACCATAATGATACCAATAACCCATTCTGAAATACCAAAACTATGAGCAATAGATGAGGCACTCTCTACTGTAAAATGTGCACCCAAAATAACTAATGCAAGTGCAACAATTAATATAGGAATGGTCTTTAGCCATGAAAATGTTTTACTATCTAATGTTACAATATCCTCTTCAGGCATATTTTTCGCATCATTCAGTAAGAACATGAGATATGCTCCCATAAGCAAAAGAAGCAACATGGCATCAAAGCGTGAGATGACACCATCAATAATCATAAGTATAAAGACAAGTACTGGTACTAGCGCCCATGTGCTGTCTTTCGCGAAAAAATCTCTGTCAGGATGAATGTTTTTGGCAATGAGGAAAACCGTCGCAAGCACAAGTGTAATATTGAGTACATTACTCCCTATAACATTGGCTATGGCTATATCTGCTTGGTTGCTATAGCTTGCTGCTATACTGGCAGCCATCTCAGGTAAAGATGTGCCTAACGCGATAAGTGTCGCCCCAATAATAAACTCAGGTATATTAAATTTTAAAGCAATACGTTCACTCTGTTCAATAAGTAAATCCGCTCCCCATATAAGGACTCCCATGGCGAGTACAAAAATAACAAAATCCAAATTATTCTCCTATTCTTACGATGAGACTTTTAGGCAAGCCAAATTGATTGATAAGTGTTTCTTCTCTTTGACGCATTTCTCCATTATCTGATTCATGGTCATAGCCCAGTAAATGTAACATTCCATGAATAAAAAGCAAAGAGAGTTCATCTTGTACAGTATGACCCAGTTCATGGGCTTTTTGTTTTACATACGACTCAGAAATAACAATGCTCCCAAGTGGCATACCAAAGATTGACTGTTCGGTAAAAGGGGCATCCATTGGAAAAGATAGTACATCTGTACTGCTTTGCTTAGCTCTGTGCTTATGATTGAGTGCTTGCATTGTTTTATCATCGGTGATGATGAGTTCCACTTCTTTGCTACTAAGTGCAGAGGCTATCTTTTCTAATGCTGCGAGTTCAAAACACAATCCTGTCTGATTATCCAAATCTATCATAACTGGAAGTTTATCCTAATCTTGGTAAAATGGTACTAAACAGCGTTATGTTGGATTTATAATGCGGATTGTATCTTAAAAAGAATACTGGGTAGTCTTATTTGCTCAATAAGTTATGCTAAAATACCTCTAACAATTTATTGGGGAACAAAATGAAAATAGCAGACAAAAAAGCGCTGAAACGAGAGTCCATCATTCAGACTGCTTTACAACTTTTTTCGACCAATGGTTTTCATAGAACAACCATACCTGACATTGCTAGTAAACTACAGATGTCAGTAGGGAATTTATATAACTATTTTTCATCTAAAGATTTATTGGCACAAGAGATTATCAAATATACTTCAGAGGCATTGGGTGAGAAGATACGTGTGGTCAATATGTCTGAAGCCTCAGCAGAAGAGAAGATACATCAAATCGTGACTATCTATTTTACGATGGCAAAAGAGAAGCCTGAGATGATAGAGTATTTTTTACGTGTTTATTTGTCTAACCGAGAAGTATTTAGTGATGGCTGCGAGGGGATGGTTTGTGTCTCTGGGTTTATTACAGAGATTATGATTTTCTTTGATGACTGTGTAAGCTCAGGTGAGCTTCGTAACCAAGATTTCTTTTCTGCTTTTGGGCTGTTTATGGGGTACTTGGGAGGTATGGTGTTTCTCAAAGGCGAAGAGGTATTGCCTAAAGAGATAGAGTTCTATATAGATGATATTTCACGTAATATCTACAATGCGTTAAAGGCATAAGGTTATGGCTAGTAGTACAAAGCCTAAATTGCTTTGGCTACAAGCCATTACTTGTAATGGAAATACACACTCTTTTTTAAATCACCCCGATTTGTTTTCTCTACTCTCTCATTTTGAAATAGTGCATCACCCTGCATTGGAGGGTAGCTATAGTATGGAAGATGTTATTTCAAGAGCTGTGCCTTGTGATATACTTATCTTGGAAGGCTCTTTCAGAGAAGAAGGATTTATGAAAGGTGGAGTAGAGGTTTCTTCTCTCGTGCATACCTACGCACAAAAAGCAAAAACCATTATTTCGGCAGGTACTTGTGCTACCTTTGGAGGGATATTTAAGCAAAATGACCCAAAGCATATCTCTGGGTTTTGTTTTGACTTGGAAGAAAAAACGTCACGATACGAGACGTATGCCTCCAAGTTCATCTCTTTACCAGGTTGTCCTATACACCCCAGGTGGATGGGGTATGTTTTGCTTATGCTTGCCAATGGCAAAAAAATTGCCATAGATAACTTACATAGACCTGTAGAACTCTATGGCTATACGGTGCATACAGGCTGTACACGTAACGAATACTTTGAATGGAAGATAGATACCAAAAACTTTGGACTCAAAGAGGGCTGTCTCTTTTATGAACAAGGCTGTCAAGGGCCTTATACTAGAGGTTCGTGTAACAAAATACTATGGAATGATGTGAGCTCTAAAACACGTGCAGGAATACCTTGTTTTGGATGTACAGAGCCACATTTTCCACAAACAGCACTCTTTAAAACACAGACCAATATGGGCATACCTGCCAAGATGCCTCTGGGTGTGCCAAGACGTGCCTACTTGACACTGACAGGGGTAGTAAAAAGTTTTAAAATAAAGCGTTTTTCTGAACGTCTTTTGGAGTATGATAGATGAAATCAGTCCATATAAAGCAACTTATAGAAAAGATAGAAGGAGAAGCCGAACTCGACTTTATCTTTAACGATGGTCTCATAGAAGATGTTAAGATTAACTTTGGGTTTTACCGTGGTATAGAAGAGATACTTCGAGGCAAAGCCCCTCGTGATGCCTTGGTTATTACACCTAGGGTATGTGGTATCTGTAACCATGCACATTTACTCTCTGCTGTGCGTGCTATAGAAGATGGTTATACCAAAGCAGGTCTGCCTATAGTGCTGAGCAACAAAGCCAATGATATACGTGAGTTTACACTCTCTTGCGAGCTGATACAAAACCACATAAAATGGCTCTATATGACTATACTTCCACAGCTAGAAGCTTATGTAGATCAAAAAAGTGAAGAGAACTATGCCATTAAAGCCACCTATCTCTCTTCCACTATCACCAAAGCGTTGGCAATTTTCGCAGGGCAGTGGCCACACTCTAGCTATGCTGTACCTGGTGGTGTGACCTGTGACCCCACACATGTAGATGTGATGCAGGCACAAAGTCTTGTAGATGAGTCTATAAAGTTTTTTGAACAGGTAGTGACAGGATTGAGTTTAGAGGCATATTTGAATATTGACTCTGTTTCAAACTTACATAAAATAGAAGGTGATTTTGGACGACTCTTGCATCTAATGGGTACGCACGACATGGCTCAGATGGGGCGTAGCCATGATAGATTTATTGTCTTTGGAGATTGTATAGTTTCCAAGTCAGGCAAGTCTATAGTTACGAATGTTTCTAGTGTCGATACACGATATGTTAAAGAATCAGCTCAAGAAGGTACCGTAGCTAAAGCAGTGACTTATAAAGAAAAACTTTATGAGGTGGGGCCTTTGGCACGTGGTATGGTAGCTAAGACACCTATCGTCAAAAGTTTGCACAAACGCTATAAAGACTCTTTGCTTACGCGTGTATTTGCACGAGTCCATGAAGTGGCACAGCTTTTGGACTACAGTAAGAGACTTTTGCAAAACCTAGCACTCGATGAACCTTCATGTACCTTGTCGCATCATACACAAGTGGATGACTTTAAAGGTACAGGTGTTGTAGAAGCTGCACGTGGTTCACTGATACATGAAACCACAGTAAAAGAGGGACGTATCTCGAAGTATGAAATTATCACACCTACGCAGTGGAACCTTAGCCATGGCACCAAAGCAGAGCAAGGTATTGCCATAGAGGCGATGGTAGGCTCAAAAACCATCGAGGAAGC
>JALSSQ010000265.1 GCA_026984165.1 Sulfurovum sp. | reverse complement strand
GTGTTACTGGGGATATGCCGCAAAAGATAGAGAAATGACTGTGCATCATCTTGACTAAATAAAAAGCCTTTTTCTTCCAAAGTTTTAGAGGGCATATTATATTTAAGGGGAAATACTGCTTCTCTTACTGTTTTGACTGCCTGAAAGTCTTCGGGCGTACTTGCCAATATCAGTGTATATTCTTTTGTTAACAGCTCTATAAGCTCTTTGTTGTGCATCTAACCCCCCCACCCTCATAAAATGTATATGAAGTAATTATAGTATGTTTTTTTCATAAAAATATTTTTTTTGACATTTTTTTGACATTTTTTTGACTTTTTTATATTATACTTAACACGTTAGAGATATAAAACAGGAAGGAAGACTATGCCGTTGGTTAAAATACGTATATTTTTTTACTTGCTGGTTTTTGGCACTTTTTTACACGCTTCAGCGGTAGAGACGCTTTTAAAGACATACACACATAAAAACGACTTGAGTCAAAAAACCATCGATGAAAACAAAGGACATTTAATCCTTTTTACCCGAGAAAAACTAGAAAGCATGCATGCCAAAACACTTAAAGATGTTTTTAAGACAACCCCTGTTATCTATTATCATGAAAATAGATATGCACTTCCTGACCCTTTGAGTGGTGGGACTTTTGAACCGTATTTAAGTAATTTTATACGAATCTACATAGATGGGGTGGAGATTACCCAGGGGTGGATAGGGAGTGGTCTTGTTCTGTATGGTGATATGAACATTGATTTTGTGGATCATATAGAGTTTTATTATGCGGTGCCTTCTTTTGAGTCTGCGGTAGAACCTGCCTATTTGACGATGTTTATCTATAGTAAAAAACCAAACCAAGACAGTGGAGGAAAACTAAGTCTTATACAAGGAAGCAGAGGACACAATGCCCAAAGCCTAAGCTATGGCAATACAAAAAAAGAGTATGCCTATATGGTAAACCTCTCCCATACCGATGCCAAACGTGAAAAAATAGACAATGGTACCAACCGTCCTCTCTCCAGAGACTTTGAGCGTACGCAGCTTTTTGCTTACATCAAAGGTAAAAACCAAACAGCACATCTGCAAGTGATGAAGAAAAACACAGACAGTCTTGCCGGACTGAGTCTGGATGCTACACCTCTTAAAGCCATAAACAACTATCTTAATGTACATTTGGATTATGCAGTAGATTTTGATGGGCACTGGCATGCACAGCTGGCGTATGACTGGTTGAGAAACTCACTGCATCATGAAGATAACACACCCCTTATACTAAGCAACCCGCTCTCACCCACGCGTTTGGATGCAACAAGCAAAAACAGTACTTTGAGTGCAGAAGTAAATTACAAAACAATCATAAAAAATCATCATATCAATACAGGCATTAAGGGTAGATGGAAGTCGTTTGACTCTGTTTTTATGGATGGCATTGGTGATATATCTACACCTTTTAATCAAGAAAATATCTTTTCGTTTTTTCTGCAAGATCAGTATGAGTTAAGTGCATCACAGTTATTAAGTTTAGGTATAGCATATAGCAAATTTAAAAGAAATGCCACTATTTCAGATGATGATTTGCTACAGTTTAGACTAGGTTATATTTATAGTTCCGAGCATTGGAGCTATAAGAGCTATCTGTATCGTACGATGTTTGCGCTTGACCCCCTTTCACGGCAACTAAACACACAGTCGCTAGATCCTGTACCCTCTCAAGCAACGAGAGGTATCACTCAAGAGGTCAGCTATAGTGAAGATGACTATAAAGTGCGACTCATGATGTTACTCATGCAGGATCAAGACGGGCTGGTTCAAAATATTGGTTCGGGGAAAACACAAT
>JALSSQ010000264.1 GCA_026984165.1 Sulfurovum sp. | reverse complement strand
ATAAAAGATACTCCTTTTGCCAAATATGATACTTGGTTTTACATACCTTTATGTCTGTCTATCGGGCTTAGTTTTGTGATGATGCTTTTGAAAGGGCAACTATGAAAAACAGACAAACCATAGACATCATAAAACTATTTAAAAATCATCTAGGCGATAAAATAGACGATTTCACGCTACCACCACCCATATTTACCATAATGGAGTGCGAGGTCATAGCTTATGATGAAGTAGAAAAGTCACTCACTGTAAAAATGCCTGTCCTTAAACAGTGGCTCAATCCCTACGGTACCATGCAAGGAAGTATGATAGATACAGCCATAGATAATGCCGTAGGTCCTCTAAGTATGTTGGTAGCCTCAGCCAATATGACACGAACCATAGAAACCAAACTTCTCAAAGCTGTTGGCTTGGATGTGGGGTATATTTATGTGACGGCTCATCTAATGGAACAGAAGAAAAGACGGCTTACTTTTGTGGCTAGGGTAACAGATGTAGAGGGTGTTGTGTATGCTACTTCTAAGGTGGTGAATTTTGTGTTGATGGAGTTAGTATATGAAAGATTATAAAGAGACATTTATCGTACAAAAAGAGGATTGTATTTCTCAACTTGATAGTAGCTTACCTTCATTGTTGGGTACATATACTATTGTGAAATGGATGGAGATTGTTAGTGCGAAAAACATCAATCAGTACCTAGATGTAAATAAGTATATTACAGTAGGCGAACAAGTTTGTATCGAGCATATAGGAATGCTAAAAGAAGGTCAAGAAGTGGAGATTGTCGCACATATTATGAAAGAACAAAAAAGAGAAATCTTTTTTGAAATAGAAGCAATAAACGATGAGAAAATCATTGCAAAAGCTACGCATAAACGTATTAAGATTTCATTAAAAGTATTGGGAAAGATATTATGAGTATGTATGATATAGTACTTATTTTAGTAGCCTCTTTTTTTGCTGGGATGATGAATGCAATAGCAGGTGGTGGAACTTTTTTCTCATTTCCTGCACTTCTAGCTATAGGCGTACCACCAATTATCGCAAATGCTACAAATAATGTAGCCCTTTGGCCAGCATCATTGTCAAGTGCTTGGGCATACAAGGATGAACTTAAGAAGTATAAAAAAAGGTTAGTATGGCTTGGTTTCATATCATTAATAGGTGGAATTTTAGGTAGTTTACTACTTCTATCCATAAATGACAAAGCCTTTACAAAACTGATTCCATGGCTATTATTATTTGCAACAATCCTATTTGCTCTCTCAAATAAAATATCAACACTAATAAGTAATAAAACTGAAATAAAAAGCAATTTAAATAAAATATTAACAGCCATTGCCTTGTTATTGGTATCAATATATGGAGGATTTTTTGGAGCTGGACTCGGAATATTACTAATTGCCCATCTAATAATCACTGAAGTAGAAAATATAGGTGAAGCAAATGCTCTCAAAAATTACTTGACAGCAGTGGTTTATAGTGTATCAGTGATAGTATTTATTGTGGCTGGGGCAATCAGTTGGAAGCATACTCTAATCATGTTGATGTCTGCTTCTTTTGGTGGATATTTTGGTGCAATTTTGGCTAAAAGAATATCTACAGAAATATTAAAGTTGATTATAATAGCAGTTGGTTTAGGATTAAGTTGTTACTATTTTGCCGTATAGTCTATAACTTTAAAAAGAGAGAGTGTATTATGATATTTTCAGAAGAAACTAAATGCTAAAAACCTCCCTCATCCTCTTCACTATAACTTCCATCATATTCTCCACTATCTACACCCCACAAGCCCTCTTACCAACACTAAAAGAGGTCTTTCATATTAGCATAG
>JALSSQ010000263.1 GCA_026984165.1 Sulfurovum sp. | reverse complement strand
ATCTGCTTCTGCATCTTCTCGTTTATAGAGTTCTAAACCATAACGCAAATACTGTAGTCGATGGTAGGGCATCTCAGGTAAAAGATGTTTTGCACAACGCAGGGTGTCTATGAGGGTATAGTTGTTTTCAAAACCCTCTTTTTCCAACATGCCCAAATCAAAAGAGATATTGTGTGCGATAAGATAATTTTCTGCACTGTTGTACTCAAGAAGTTTTTTTGCAAAGCTAAGTTCTGCGTAGGGTGGCTTACTCTCTATCACATCAGGAGTAATATTGTGTACTTCCATTGCCTCTATGGTTATGGGTACATCTGCTACACAGAGTTCATCATAAATTTCTATTTTATCTTTACTGTGTACTATCATGCCACCTATTTGAATAATACGGTCTTTTTCCTCATTGCCTGTTGTTTCTGTGTCAAATAGCACATATCTTGCCATCTCTTCTCCTCATATCAATACATTTATCATATCCTATTTCTGATATAATACATCTAATTTAATTTTAGGATTTACGCTTCAGATGAAAAAACATTATACTTCGATACTCTCTTTAGGGTTTGGCAAATTTGCTTCCAAGGCATTTCCTCCTATCATTCAGCATATTATCAATGCGGGTTATGTAAAACTTATGGGGCTAGATATGTCAGAATTTAGAGATCCCAGCAGCTACAAAACACTCAACAAACTCTTTACCAGAGCCTTTGAGATACCTCGTGTGCTTCCCAAAGATGAAAATGCACTCATTTCAGGGGTTGATGCACTGATTACCGATGCAGGTACTATAGTAGAGGGTAAAGCCTACCAGATAAAGGGGATGCATTATAGCATAGAAGGACTGTTTGGTGCATATCATAAAGATGCAGTGCAAGAGGTAGAGGGTGGGGAGTTTATCAACTTTTATCTCTCTCCAAAAGATTACCACCGTTACCATATGCCTATGGATTTACAAGTTTTATCGCTCACGCATATTCCTGGTAAATTGTACCCAGTGAATTTCCCACTGCTTCGCAATAAAAAGGATCTTTTTATAGAAAATGAACGCGTCATTTTAGAGTGTAAAGACAAAAAAGGCAACACACAGATGCTTGTACTTGTGGGCGCACTTAATGTCGGTAAGATGCTTGTAACATTTGAAGAGCATGTGCAAACCAATTCAGATATAAGAGAACCCCAACACTATACCTATGACAATCTCTGGCTTAGTAGAGGGGAGATGTTTGGCTGGTTTGAGATGGGTTCAACGGTTTTGACTTTTTCTCAAAAAGGAAGCATTTTCCCAGAAGTGGCAATCAATCAAAAAGTATCTTTTGGAGATATTTTGGGTAAAGTACTGTAGTAAGGAGCAACTATGCAAATCAAAGAGATACAAGAGTATGCACAGGTACGTGTAAAAGCAAGAGCCTACCTTTGCTATATCATCGGTAGAACGATATCAAAAAACATTCAAAGTGGAGGACTGGAGAAAGTACTCAATAGACTCGAAGCATTAAATGATACTATCACGAAAGCAGAGGCAGTCTATGCCTTGGATGCAAATGGTATCCAAATTGTCAATAATGTCTCACGCTATAAACAATTACGTGGCATAGGAAAGGGTGAAGACCGTTCTGACAGAGCTTACTTCTACAAAACCATCAAAGAACATCGTTGTGTCATGACAGAACCATACCCTTCGTATGTGAGTAACACCATGGTAGTCACCGCATCGTTTCCCATTTATGATGAAACCGATACACTGCTTTGTATCATCTGTGTGGATATCTCTTTGGCAAACATCCTACGTATGGTGCATCCTTCATCGGTAGATTCTTTTTCTGGCAAATTGGGCAAG
>JALSSQ010000262.1 GCA_026984165.1 Sulfurovum sp. | reverse complement strand
CCGTCTAAGAATGACAATAGTTTGTCATTCTTAGGTTTGGAACCAGAGCTGATGTGCATACTTGCACCAGCGACGGCAAGCGTTAGCGTAGTGTTTTGGACTTTGTTCAAAACACGTATCAAAAGGGCATTTTGCCCGTGAGCCTTCCGCTGAGGAAAACACAGCGTTAGCGTAGTGTTTTGGACTTTGTTCAAAACACGTATCAAAATGGGAGTGACCTGGCTTTCGACAGGAGTAGGTTAGTTCTGATTGCATGTAGTCTTTGAAAGACTTAAAACTATCTCGTTAATTATAAACGCAAACAATACAAACTATAGACCTGCGCTCGCTGTAGCGTAAGAGACACAAGTCCGGTCAGTTATGCTAGTCGCTCCTGGTTACTTGGGGTTAGCATAGCTTCATATAAAACAAAAGTAACTTTAACGATATATCCGCTCGAATATATCGTCGAGAATCAGAGCTTGGATAAAACTAGTCGGTGGGCGATGGGCAGGTTTTATCGACAATTCACATCGCTACTAAGCATGTAGATATCAGAATAGGAACTTACTTGTGGACTGGGGTTCGATTCCCCACACTTCCACCAAATAAGGTAAAAATTTGTCACTTATAGCATACACTATAGACAGAAAAAGATCCAGAAAATATACATACATCACTATACAACGAGATGGCAGTGTTCTTGTAAAAACAAACTTTTTCACATCAAAACACACAATAGAAAAATTTATCATACAAAAAACTTCATGGATACAACAAAAACAATCAGCTATACAAGATGCACTCAATGAAGAAAAAACAAAATTATTTATCTTAGGTCAAACATATGATAAAGATATATTATCAGGTATCAATATAGATATATTTTATAAAAATAAAGCCATAGAAATCATACCACCACTTGTTTCGCTATGGAGCAAAAAAATGTCACTTTATCCAACACATATAGGTTTTCGTAAAAATAAAAGTCGCTGGGGAAGTTGCAGTAGCAAGGATCGTATTACTTTTAATACCCAACTTATCAAAACACCAATAGAATTTATCGAATATGTCGTTGTTCATGAATTAGCACATATTGAACATAAAAACCACTCCAAATCTTTTTGGAATCTTGTGAAAAAATATCTCCCAGATTATAAACAGCGTCAAGATATGATTAAAAATCAACACTTTCTTCTCTAATCTTTATAGGGGTCTTATTCTTTCAAAACTTATTTTAATAACAAATTAAATTATTTTAATTTAAATTTTTTTACATACTATATAATAGTGTTTTTAATATTATATTAACTATATTTGAATAAAATAAAATATATAAACAACATAAGGATAATTTTTGGATATATTTCAAGCAATAGTTTTGGGTATTATAGAAGGATTAACAGAGTTCCTTCCTATTAGTTCAACAGGTCACTTAATAGTTGCAGCCAATTGGTTGGGTATGAAACAAGATGAAGCAAACAGTGCGTTTGAGGTCATCATACAGCTTGCTGCAATTTTAGCAGTTGTATTTAATTATAAAGACAAATTCACATTCAAAAAGCTTGATTTGTGGATAAAAGTTTTCATTGCCTTTTTACCTATTGCAATCATAGGCTTTTTATTTAGTCATCAAATCAAAGAACTATTCTCAGTTGGTGTCGTGGCTATTATGTTTATTGTCGGTGGTATAGTTTTTTTAGTATTGGAACATTTTTACAAAGAAGAGAATCACACAACGACACAAGTAGAAGAAGTTACTTTTAAACAATCTATTGCAATAGGTATCGCCCAAGTTTTTGCGGTAATACCAGGTACTAGTCGTGCTGGTTCTACAATCGTTGGTGCACTTTTAGTC
>JALSSQ010000261.1 GCA_026984165.1 Sulfurovum sp. | reverse complement strand
TGTGACACATACAAATCTGTTTGACAATACGATTGAAGGTTTGAAGTACAATGACTCTCCAACGATGTCAGTACAGCACCACCCAGAAGCAAGCCCAGGGCCACATGAATCAGCATACATCTTTGGTGAATTTGCTAAGATGTTATAATCTATTAAATAATGTCGTGGTGAACGCCCTTGAAAGCGAAGCGATTCGAGAACCACGACGACTTTTGCTTACTTTTCTAGAAAAGTAAGGAGAATAACAACGTCACAAGTTGTATAGATAGGGAAACTTGAATAAACTAAAGGACATTAAATGAACATAGCCATACTCTTCGGAGGTTCCAGTTTTGAACATGAAATAAGCATCGTCTCTGCTATTACGATGAAAAAGGTGCTTAAAAAATCTACCATTACGTATATTTTTGTAAGTCCAGAGAGAAGGTTTTATCTTATAGATACGCAAAAGATTAATTCTAAACTTTTCTCATCTGGAGAATACAAAAAAAGTAAGGAACTTACACTCAAACAAGGTGGCTTTTTTGTGGATGGTATGCTTGGGTCTAAAGCAGTACCCTTTGATGGTCTGCTCAATCTCATTCATGGGCGTGATGGAGAAGATGGCAAAATAGCTTCAATGATGACATTTTTTAATATTCCTTTCATCTCTCCACGTATGGAAGCCTCAGCTCTGTCTTACAATAAACTTTATACCAAATTTTTAGCAGAGAGTTTAGGGGTAAAAACAGTAGCCTATGAGTACCTCTCAAAAAATGATGAGAGAAAAATATCTATGGATTACCCTGTGATTATCAAGCCTGTACGATTGGGCTCAAGTATTGGTGTGAGTATCGTTAAAGAGGCATCAGAACTTGATTATGCGCTTGATGTAGCCTTTGAGTTTGATACCGATGTCATTGTAGAGCCTTTTATTGAAGGGGTCAAAGAGTATAACCAAGCAGGATGCTTTACTTCTGAATGGGAACTTTCTATTGTCGAAGAACCACACAAAGAAGCATTTTTAGATTTTGAAAAAAAGTATATGGATTTTTCTCGTGACTCCCAAGTGCTGGCAGCAGAGATAGATGAAGCCATGCAAATAAAGATACAAGAGAGTTTCAAAAAAATCTATGAACCACTCTTTTTAGGAAGCATCATTCGTTGTGACTTTTTTGTGGTGGATGGTGAAGTACTCTTAAATGAAATCAACCCTATACCTGGTTCCATGGCAAATTATCTCTTCGATGATTTTGAAGGGATGGTAGAAAGACTCTTTCAAAACCTGCCAAAAGAGCAAAAAATCTCCGTGGATTATCAATATATCCACTCTATCCAAAGTGCAAAAGGAAAAGCATAAGCTTTTTCTGGACAATTAATCCAAAACTTTAATTATAATATTTATTATAAAAATCTATACTACACATAAAAAAATAAAACTTGTTAATTCATTTATATAATAAAATATTATATATTAAATAAATTTGTTATTTTTTAGATAAATAATACATTATTTCTGCAAACACATTGTTTTTCATTATCATTTAAGTTAACTAGCTCTAAAATTTAAGCACTATTTTTATAAATATGTAAAAATAAAAAATAGGGAGCGTGAATGAGAAAACTTTTGATACTTGTATTGCTAGCATTAACACTAACAATACAAGCCAATCAACTCGGTGTCAATGAGCATGCTGGGACAATGGTACCTTTGGATTTGAAATTTCTTAATGAAGAGGGCAAAGAGGTAACATTAAAGCAGATGATGGATGGGAAACCAACTATGATTACTTTAAACTACTTCCGTTGTGCTGGCATCTGTGGGCCACAGCTTGCAGATATGGCAAAAATGCTTACGAAGCTCGATTTGGT
>JALSSQ010000260.1 GCA_026984165.1 Sulfurovum sp. | reverse complement strand
GCTCTCTGTGCGTGATGCCATACTGGCAGAACTCCAAGAGCTCAAATCTGCACAAGATAAACACGCCGCTTTGAGTCTGGAAGTTGCCAATGATTTTGAAAACAAAGAACTCTTAGCCAAACTGGAGAGTATCACCGCTTACCTAGACCACCATAATGCATGGAACTTAGATGACAAAATAGAACGTATCTTGCAGGAGTTTAAACTCAAAGAATATGAAAACCGTTTGGTTATTTCTCTCTCTGGTGGAGAACAACGCCGTGTGGCACTGGCATCACTGATACTCAAAAAGCCTGATGTACTTCTGCTAGATGAGCCTACCAACCACCTTGATGTCTATATGGTGGAATTTTTAGAAGAGATACTCCTCAAAGAGAAGTTTACCCTACTCTTTATCTCTCACGATAGACACTTCATCGACACCATCGCTACCCGCGTGATAGAGGTAGAAAACCAAAAGCTCATAAGCTACAAAGGTGGTTATCGTGATTATCTTGCACAAAAAGAGCAGCGTATGAAGTCTCTGGCAAAAAGCCATGAAACACTTCTAAAGCTACTCAAACGAGAAGAGGAGTGGCTGGGCAAAAGTGTGCGTGCCAGAGAAAAGCGAAACCAAGGGCGTAAAGCCAGAGTCTTTGCGCTACGTGAACAAGCCAAGAAAAATCCAACACTTATACGCAAAATGCAAGTTGAACTCGAACGAGAGAAAAAAAGCTGGCGAGGAGAAAAAGGGCTGAGCAAACGCAAGATGCTCTTTGATATAGAGAACCTGAAGTATGCCATCGCCGATAAACTACTCATAGAAAACTTCACCACACGCATACTCCAACGAGACAAGATAGCCATCGTTGGTGTCAATGGTGCAGGGAAATCCACACTGCTCAAACTCCTATTGGGTCGCCTCAAGACCGATGCAGGGCTCATCAACAAAGGTGAATTTAGTATAGGCTACTTTGACCAACATAGAGAGATGCTTAATGATGCACATACACTTATCGAGACCTTTTGTCCCAATGGAGGGGATCATGTCGATGTGCAAGGCAGGCATATGCATGTCTATGCTTATCTTAAAACCTTTCTTTTTCCAGAAGAGTATATGAATAAAAAAATAGGGCAGCTCAGTGGTGGCGAAAAAAACCGTATCGCACTTGCTCTGCTTTTTACCAAAAATGTAGAGTGCCTTATCCTTGATGAGCCTACCAATGACCTCGATATCCAAACCATTACCATACTCGAAGAGAAACTCATCGCTTTTCAAGGCGCACTGCTCTTTGTCTCACACGATAGATATTTTATAGACAAGATAGCCTCTAAACTTTTCATCTTTAAAGGCAACGGTTTCGTAGAAGAGTCTTTTCAATCCTACACAGAGTACCTGGAGATAGAAAAAGAGATCAAAGAGATTGGCAATCTGGAAAAAGAACTTCAAACTGTAGAAAAAAAAGAGGAAGCACAGACACAGAAGAGGCAAACAAAACTCACCTACAAACAGCAACAAGCCTATGACACTTTGCCTGATGAGATAGAGGCGCTTGAGAAAAAAATAGCCCAGATAAATACCTGCTTGAATGATCCTCAATGCTACAAAGAGAAGGGGCTGGCTGCACTAAGTGAAGAACTCTGTGCACTTGAAGCAGAATATGAAGAGAAGACAGATGCATATTTGGAGATCTTGGAGATATATGAGTCTCTCCAGTAGTTTTATGTACCACCGCTTCGGTTTGAACCCTACAAATGACAAGCAGTTGTCATTTGCTTAACGGGTTTATGCCTGCGCGGGTCGCTTTGCTCCACCGCTTCGGTTTCGACCCTACAAATGACAAGCAGTTGTCATTTGCTTAACGGGTCTCACCAATAAATCA
>JALSSQ010000259.1 GCA_026984165.1 Sulfurovum sp. | reverse complement strand
AAGCTACTTTTTTCGTCGTTGTTTTTTTATCATCTGTCTTTTTGCTTACTGTACTTTTTGCAGGTGATTTTGTTGTAGTAGGTTTTTTCTTACTTGTTGTACTTTTTGTTTCAGTTGTCTTTTTAGGAGTAGGTTTTTTACTGCTTGTTGTAGTTTTTTTAGTTGTGCTTGTTGTTTTTTTCGTAGGTGTTTTTTTCGTTGTCGTTTTTGTTGCTGTTTTACTTGTAGTTTTTTTGGCAGTTGTAGAGGTTTTTTTCTTAGTACTGTTTGTTGTAGCCTCTTTTTTTGTAGTACTGGTTTTCTTTGTTGTTTTGCGCGTTGTTTTTTTCGCAGGGCTTTTTTTCTTGGTTGTTTTTTTTACAGGAGGATTTGCTGTACCTCTGGAAAACTCTACGCCTTTTTGTGGTGTCCATATTTTTTTGATACTGTTTTTAATATCTTCTAGCACCATTAGCTCAGCACTTTTTTCAGGGGGTTTTCGTTTGATCACTTCTTTATAGAGCACCTCTTTTTCAGGAGGGGTTCCCATATTGAGTACTTTTGCCCAAACTTTTTTTACTTTCTCTTTGATTGCCATATTTACTCCTTTAATTTTAATATTTTTTTAAGGCATCATTAATCTGAACATACGCCATCAGCGGTGTGGTTTCGAAGTAGGGAATGTTGTGTTTTTGTGCAAAATCTTTTGTCATTTTTTGTACTTTTAGTAGGTTAAAACGTGGTGCTTTTGGAAAGAGATGATGTTCTATTTGTGTATTGAGTCCACCGTAGAACCAATGTATGAACTTCCCACCTGACAAGGATCTACTTCCTCTCATCTGTAATTCCATCCATGAAAAATGTTTTGCTTCTTCTTTTGTAAATGTTTCACAGCCTAAGTGGTTTGTTATAAAACCAAAAGCAAGCCATGGTGAGAGAACAAAATACATTACAGTAGCTACAATTAGTGTATCTAAGCCACCTATTTGGTAGTAGAGTGTCCCCCAAATGAGTGGCCAGTGCAGTAGCATAAGTGCAAATTCTCCCCATAGCTTTCGTTTGATTACAAAGGCATAGGACTGTGCAATAAAAGCGGGAAACATAAAAAACATCGCTCCCCAAAATATAAGGTGTTTGTATTTTTTAATGAAAGGATTGTTTCCTTTTGCATGATGTGTAAAAGCACCATCGAGTGCACGTATATCTTCATCTTTTTCTACAATATTACAGTAGGTATGATGGTTGACATTGTGCTTATTGTCCCACCACGAAGATGAATTTGAAAGAATCAATGCGGAAAAAGGATAAGAGAGTTTTTTTGAAAGGGATTTGTTTTTAAAATATTGTGTATGCAGTATATCATGTGAAACAAATACAGAACGGGTAAAAACAAGTGCTAAAAACAAAGCTAAAAGAATAGGGTTCCAATAAGGTGCCGTGATAAGTGCAATAGCAATAGAAAGAAGAATAGCGATCATTTCGATAGTCCCGCGTACAGGTACGCGTTCTAAGAGTCCTGCTTTTCGCACTTGGGACTTGAGATCATCAAATATATCTTCATATAGGATTGTCTTTGGCATGGTCACTCTTTATGGATAAATTATGCTTATTATAACGTGTGGAGTTTAAGATAATGTTGATATGTTTTAATGAGTCTGATTAAAGGATGTTAAAAAAAGTACTGCCAGAACCAGAGAAGTACCATCCTTCTTTGGTAAAGTCTTTTAACGCTGGGTAGGCGATGAGTGCGGCAGCATAAAGGTCATTAAGCAACACAGGGTCGTGTATGGTCTCTAAAAGTGTTTGAGAATCAAGTCTCTCCCAGCCTAAAAAAGAACAGAGCGTAATGTCATCAAGCAGATGAGATTTAAAGGTTTTATAGACTACTGCTGTGTCGCACCCTATGTCTGGCGTATAGAGTTCAAGTGCCAATGGTGCTTCGTCAAAAGGTTCTACGACTTCTCCAAAACCTGAAACATTGGCAGAAGGATAGTTGTAGATAAAAAAAGGCAAATCAGCCCCTATGGTGCTGCCCAGTTTTGCCAACGCTTCGGTGCTTATCATCACGTTACACGCCTCTTTTACCAAACGCATAAAAGCGGCAGCATCTGAACTGCCACCACCAAGTCCTGCTTGGCTTGGTATGCGTTTGGTAACCACTACTTTATGGGCATAAAAGAAGTTGAGTATGTCTAGGTCTCCAGTATGGTCATTGAGTGCTTTGTAGGCTTTATAGATGGTATTGGACTCTAGGGGTACTCCGTCACAGCCTTCTATGGTAAAGCGTTCACATTCACAAGGCACAAAGGTTATGGTATCATATAAATCTTCTACACGCATAAAGCGAGAAAGCAGGGTATGGTAGCCCTCTTTATATCCTGTGATTTTAAGAAAAATATTTACTTTCGCGTGGGCTTTGATACTATACATCAGGACTCCTCAAATTTCTCAATGCGATTTAAGCGGTATTTTACTTCAGCTTTGATGATTTCTATGATAGCAAAAAACTGTGAAGTTTCTATCAGGTAAAGACCTTCTTCTTGTTTTTCAAAATATTTTATATCAAGTTTTTTACCCAGTTCTATATAGCGCTCATCACCTGTGTAGGTATTTGAAGGGATTGCTAAGTGGGTAAAAGGATTAAGTGCTTTTTCCTCATCATAATAAAATTGCCCTTCATGGATACGGTGTAAGCTGGAGAGTGTACCGTCCACACCAAGCCTATCTGCAATGAGCGCACCCAAAGAACGAATATATGTGCCTTCAGAAACTTTGGCTTCAAAGTGTACAAAAGGGTGGTTGTAGTGGATAAGCTTGATGTCATAAATGGTAGAGTGAATGGTTTTCAATGTAAGCTCTTCTCCTGCACGTGCAAGTGCATAGGCACGTTTGCCATTGATTTTTTTGGCACAAAATTTTGGTGGGTAGTAAGTCAGTTGACCCTGCAAGGAAGCCAGTGTCTCTTCGATAGTCTGTTTGTCAAACTGTTTTGTCTCCTTGATGCTGTCTATATTTTCTATATCAAGGCTGGGGGAGTTCGCACCCAACCATAGAGTGGCTTTGTAACTTTTAGGTGTTTTGTTGAGGTATTGAAAAAGTTTGGTGTATTGTCCTGTAGCAACAATAAGGCATCCGGTAGCAAAAGGATCAAGTGTCCCTGAATAGCCTACCTTTTTTGTGCCATACTTACGTTTGACGTAGCCCATATAACCATTGGAGGTACGAAATATTGGTTTGTTTACGACGAAGAGACGGTTCAATATGAATACCTTTGGTATTCAAGTGAAGAGTGAAGAGTGAAGAGTGAAGAGTGATAGTATGCATTCCCTTGTAATGCTTTTTTTCTTAAATTGAAGTGATGTTTAAGCATCACATACTGCCATTTTTCATTTTTCATTTTTCATTTCTCATTCAATTATATTGATTGCACAAAAGAACTCAATATCTCTTTCTTATTCCCACCAAAATTAATAAGCAGTTTGTACTCTTTGCCTGATTTGTTCGCAGCTTGCACACGCCCTATACCAAAGATTTTATGTTTGACCAAATCACCTTTTTTAAAGGCTGCCTGCTTGGTAATCTTGAGGCTGGTATCTTGTATGAGTCCTGCTTCGCCTAAGAAACGGCTTTTGTCTATCATCTTACGGCGACCTTTATAGAAACGACTGTCCACATAACAGAGTGTCAGATCAGATTTGGCTCTGGTAATGGCTACATATCCTAAGCGACGCTCCTCTTCCATGTTGCATCCTTCACCAAGCAAAGGGAAAAACTCCTCTTCTAGCCCTATGACAAAAAGATGTTCAAACTCCAGTCCTTTAGCTGCGTGAATACTCATAATGGTGATGGCATTTTCTTCGATTTGGTCTTGGTCGGACTGGAGTGAAATATCATTAAGAAATTCATCGAGCGTGAGGTCAGGGTTTTTTGTGACTGCATCTCTAAAATACCCATAAAATTCATCAATATTGAGGATCCTGTCCATCCCATCTACCATACCGGCATAGTGATCTTTGAGCTTAATGCGCTCTTCAAATAGCGTCATAAAATTGTCCAATGCTTCAGAGACTTCTATGCGTAAAAGTTTTATATCTTCTATTAATGTTGTTAGTGAAGAAGCAACTTTTTTACTAATGACTAAAGGTAGTTCTCCTAAGAGTGATTTTACGATGTACTCAAAGAGTGAAATCTGGGCATCAAAAGCAGCTTTTTGCAGTTTTTCGATAGATGCTTTTCCTATACCTCGTTTAGGCTTGTTGATGATACGTATGAGCGAAAAATCATCATGAGGATTGGAGATTACTCTAAAGTAAGAGATAATATCTTTTATCTCAGCACGCTCATAAAAGCGTATGCCACCTATAAGTTTAAAGGCGAGTCCAGCTTTGGTGAAACCCTCTTCAAGTGAACGTGAGAGGGCATTGATACGGTAGAGTACAGCAATCTCATTGGGGTCAGTACCCTGCTCTAGGAGTTTTTGTATCTCATGGGCAATCGCTTTGGCTTCCATCGATTCATCAAGTGAGTGTAAGAGTTTTACATCATCACCTGCGCCTTTGTGAGAAGTCAGCTTTTTACCCAATCTTGTAGAGTTGTGTTCTATCAGTGTGTTGGCTGCTTTTAAGATAGGTTCAGTAGAGCGATAATTGGTTTCAAGCTTTACCGTTTTACAGGGTTTAAAGTTATTTGCAAACTCCAAGATATTGCGTATATTTGCCCCACGCCAACCATAGATGCTCTGATCATCATCTCCTACAACACAGAGGTTATGGTGTTCAGAGGAGAGAAGTTCAAGGAGTTGAAACTGTAGCTCATTGGTATCTTGGTATTCATCAACCATGATGTATTGGTAACGCTTACTGGTCTCTTGGCGCAAGTCATCATTTTCTGCAAGTATTTTATAGGTTAGCATCAGTAGATCATCAAAATCAACCAGATTGTTCTCTTCTATATTGGCTTGGTATTTAACGTAAATATTGGCTATTTTTTTATAATCAGGCAGTTCTGCCTTTTCAAGTACAACTTCCGGAGAGAGTAAAGAGTTTTTGTATTTTGAAATTTCTGAAGCGATAAAAGAGAGATTTAAATCAATTTTCAACTCTTTGGCAATAGTGCGTAAAAGACGTTTTTTATCGTCACTGTCAATAATAACAAAAGCATTACTTCGCCCAAGTTTTTCGATATGAAATTTTAAAAAGAGCAGTCCAAATTTATGAAATGTACAAAGAAGAGGGGGGTAGGAAAGCGTATGAGGCATAAGCCTTAATGCGCGTTCTCTCATTTCTGCGGCTGCTTTGTTTGTAAAGGTTAAAGTGAGTGTATTGGCTGGGTCAATGCCTATAACGCCAATGAGGTATGCAAGTCTTGTTGTCAGAGTTTTTGTCTTGCCACTACCTGCGCCTGCAAGAATAAGCATCGCGCCATCGATATGCTCTACAGCTTCACGCTGTGCAGGATTGAGCCCATTTAAAATAGTTTCCATTACTTTGAACACTCCTCTTATAGTATTAATTATACCTTGAAAAGGTTTACTCCCTGCTGTGCATAGATAATGATGAATGTAATGAAGTAAATAACCTAAGCTTATTTACTTTTTAAGTATAATCTGATATAATTAGTTAAATTTGGAAAAAGAATACATAGTTATACTTCCGTATTAAGCAAGGAATATTAAAATGCTAAAAGATTTTGTAAAATTAGAGACATTTCTAACAGTAGCACGCGAAAGAAGTTTTTCAAAGGCCTCAGCTAAGTTAGGTATTTCTCAACCAGCTGTAACACAACAAATTAAATTTATAGAAAAATATCTTGCATGTAAAGTGATTGAACGTAAAAAAAATGGTATTAAACTTACCAATGAAGGCGACGAACTTTATAAAATTGCAACAAGACTGGAAAAAGAGATTAACTCTTCTGAAAAAGATGTACTCAAGATTATCAATAAAGAAATTACTTTTAAGTTGGGGGCATCTTATACGATTGGTACATATATTATTCCTGGTCAATGTCTTAACACTATTGGTAAAGCAATCAATAATGATATTAATTTATCTATAGATGTAAGTGACAATATTGTTCAAAAACTTAAAGATAGAAAATTGGATGTAGGTCTTATTGAATCTCCAGTGATGGATAATGATCTTATTTATAGAGAATGGTTAGAAGATGAGTTGGTGGTAGTAAGTAATGTACCGATTCCAAAGTTGCTTAAAACAGAAGAGTTGTATGATTTTTCTTGGATTTGTCGCGATGAAGGTTCTCACACAAGACGTGTTGTTTCTGAGGTCTTTGAAGAATTGGGAGTATCGTGTAAAAGTTTTGACGTACTTTCTGAGGTGAGTAACACAACTGCAGTGCTTCAAACGATTAAAAAGAGTACCAAAGATTTAGAAAAGCCAGTGGTTTCTATTATCTCCAAACATGCTATTGCAGATGAAGTAGCAAAAGGTGAATTGTTTGAGGCGCGACTTAGAGGATATACAATGACACGTAAATTTTTTATTGTATATTCTAAGGAAAATAAATACAATGCATACGTAGATAATGTTGTTGATTATATTTTAGCAGGTTCTTGTGATTCGTAGATAAGTATTGTAAGCTATACTTATCGCTTCTTTTTTAAAAGTTTTTTATTTTCCGGATTGTTAAGTAGCGCTTCCATAGATGCGTTCTTTGACGCAGAAGAGCTCTTTTTGTTCTCTATCTCCGATAACGGTTTGGCTAAATTTAAGACAATCGGATTGTCTCCTACAAAAAGTTGTTGTATTGCTAACAGGGGTACAGAGACAGTTGAGCCAAAATTTTCTTCTCCAAACCCTGCTTCAAATGTAAGATAATCCGTATCTAAAGAGGCACTTTCAAATGTATAACCACTCAATACAAACAAAACTGTATCTTGAAATGATTCTCTGATGTTTTGAGGCAATTGGGGCATAAACGTAATATATTTTATTTCACAGGCAATAGAAAAATCCTGATTTTTTTCAAAAAGATATCCTATAGTTTGAGAAATGTGTTGCACCATAAGTGTACGATATTCTGGTGTCTGAAAAAGATTAATAGTCATAGATATTACCTTTTGTGTCTCTAATAGAGATATCTGTTAATACCTTAAATCCTAGCATAGCATTCATTAAAGCAACTTGTATATACTTGGATAAATTTTCTTTTTTTATATCGTTTGGATATAAAAATCCATCATCAATTAGCTTGGCTCTCATGGTACCTAATAGTAAAGGACGAGAGGGTGTTTCCCATTTTGTACCATCATACAATGCAATATTTGCAATTGATGTATCAGTAATATAACCATCTTTTTCTATAATTATCTCATCAACATCTAAATGCTGGTTAAGTAAATTATCAAAAACATCTCTTTTTGCATATTTGAACGCATACTCTATAGTTGATGGAACAATTTTTAACGTAGTTATTGGTTTGGGAGTATAAGGATTATACTCAATAGAGTGTATCTGTTTGGAATATACTATACGACAACGATATAGACCTTTTTTAGGAGCATGTATAAAAGAAGACAATTTAAGACTGTCTTTTGCATGAAAAAGTTTTAATCGACTGATATCACATCTTTTCTGATGGTAGTCTAGATTAAAAATTTTCCCATCTTCTATTTTGATGGTTTCAAGTAGAAGAGGCGTAGATTTATCCATCAAATAACTCTGTAGAAAGGTATCGCTCAGCTGTATCACATAATACAGTGATAATTGTTTTCCCCTTATTTTCTGGTCTTGTTGCCACTAGTTGGGCGGCATGCAAGTTTGCACCAGCAGAAATACCTATGAGTAAACCTTCTTTTCTGGCAACTTTTTGCGCCATGGCAAAAGCATCTTCGTTGCTTACAGCGAGTACTTCATTGTAGATATGGGTATTAAGTATTTTAGGTATAAAGCCTGCACCGATACCTTGAATTTTATGAGGTCCTGCTTTTCCCCCTTCTAAAACAGGAGAATCCGAAGGTTCCACTGCAATTACCTGTAGGGATTTTGTATGAGACTTAAGCACTTCAGCCGTACCTGTGAGTGTTCCACCTGTACCAACGGAAGCTACAAAAATATCAATATCTCCCTTTGTGTCTTTAAGTATCTCTAATGCCGTTGTCTTTCTATGTATTTCTGGATTATAAGGATTATTGAATTGTTGTAAAACTTTTGCATTTTTAAGTTCTTTTTCTAAGATATCTGCTTTATCTATGGCTCCACCCATACCATCCTCTGCGGGAGTTAATACGAGTTTGGCACCTAGATGTGTTAGAATTTTACGGCGTTCCATACTCATGGATTCAGGCATCGTTAAGATAAGTTTCATTCCTTTTGCAGCACAAATAGCAGCCAATCCAATACCTGTGTTTCCAGAAGTTGGTTCAATGATAGTGGTATCTTTGTTAATGTCACCATTTTTTAATGCTTCATTAATCATATTAAAGGCTATTCTGTCTTTGACTGAGGAAGTAGGATTCATAAATTCACATTTACCTAAAATAGTTGTTCCTGTCTCTTGTGATAATGTATTAATTTTAACCAATGGAGTATTGCCTATAAGTTCTTCAATATTATTTGCAATCATAAACTATCCTTATTCATTTTACTTATGCTAAATTATATATTATCCAATTATTTTTGAGTGAGGGCTTTAAATTCAAAATTTTCATCATCATAGTATTCTATCTGTCCGTTTTTGATGTTGTAGTGCCATCCGTGCAGAAATATCGTTTCATTTTCTACCCCCTTTTTAACAGCGGGATAGCTTAGAAGATTTTCAAGTTGAAATACAACAGAGAGTTTTTCTGTGTATTCCAAGAGCATTTCCTTCTCTTCA
>JALSSQ010000258.1 GCA_026984165.1 Sulfurovum sp. | reverse complement strand
TTTTTGGTTTTCTTTGGGGCAAAAAAACAAGGAGATTTTAAGTTGTGAATTGCCCTCTAACAATCGCATGCAGTCCGACAAAATTGCCGCGCTACGCTTGCAATTTTGCGGCTGATGCGAGGCGTTATACTACACAGAAAGAAGATTAATGTATTCAAAACGTGATGATAGCTCGTTTGTATCAAAAGATTAAATTTATATTGATATAAGCTAACTACAGTAAAATTCTAATAAGGGTACACAGAAGTATGAAGAGTTGTCGCTCTTCATACCTTGTGAGATAGATTTAGTCTCTATCTGTGTCTCGGTCTTTTTTACACTTTTTATAATTTAGCCACATAAATGTCACTTTAATTACTCCAAGCATAAAAGAGAGTATAGAAAATAAATTTTCCATGCATACCCTTCTTCGTTATTTGCACCACCACTTCATGCATGCCTAACCCACCACTAACGAAAAAGTCAAAACACTACCCTATACCTAAGTAGGTACAACAGCATTATAAACAAAGATTAGAATTTCACTCAAAAATCTTGCAAATTGACATACTTTTTATCAATCTTTGCTATACTCCTAAGAGAAATATTTACTAGAATTTGAGGAATGATAAATGAATTTTGAATTAACCGTATTACCCATAGCCGATATTGCTGCTGATGTAGAAATAGTTATCGTTGTAAATACTGACTTGAAACACCGTTTTGTGCAAGACAAAAAGCTACTGAAAAAAGCTGGATTTGCTTGTGGGCAAGATGAGACCTCTCTGCTTGTAGAGAAAAACAGACTCTATGTAGGTGCAAACTCACTGAAAAGTACAGCTATCAGACGTGCCGCTGCAAATGCGCTAAAAGCACTCAAAGGAACAAAATACAAGTCTGCCAAAGTAGCCACCTATACCAATGAGGGCTGTACTTATACTCTTCGTGCGATGGTAGAGGGTTTCATTTTGGGTGGGTATAGTTTTGAGACTTACAAAAGTAAAAAGAGTGAAAACAAAATCAAAGAGATAAGTATCTCACTTGAAGAGTACAGTGAACTTGACATAGACATCGAAAAAGCATCACTTCAAATACATAAAGCACAGATAACCGCCGATGCGACCAACTTTACACGTGACATCGTAAACACCACACCTGATGACTGTTACCCAGATGTGATGGCAAGCATCGCTGAGGGTATGGCTGAAGATGTGGGCTTAAAATGTACTATTTTAAAACCAAAACAACTCCGTAAAGAGAAGATGAAGGCACTTTTGGCAGTAGCCCGCGCAAGCCGTCATAATCCAAGAGTCATTCACCTTACACACAAACCCAAAAATGCCAAACTCAAAATCACACTCGTGGGTAAAGGGCTTACCTATGACTCTGGTGGTCTAAGCCTCAAACCTGCGGAATATATGGTGACGATGAAGTCAGACAAAAGTGGTGGCTCTGCAGTACTGGGTATCATGAAAGCTGTAGCTGAACTTGACTTGCCTATAGAAGTACATGGGTTTGTAGGAGCTGTTGAAAACATGATAGGTGGAGATGCCTATAAGCCAGATGATGTACTCGTTGCCAAAAATGGCAAGACGATAGAAGTGCGTAATACCGATGCAGAAGGTCGATTGGTTCTAGCAGATGTACTCTGTTATGCACAACAAGAAGTCAAAGCAGACTACATTTTCGACTTTGCCACACTCACAGGGGCTTCTGTGGTGGCTGTAGGGCACTACACTTCGTCCATTATGGGGAACAACAAAGAGGTACAAAACCTTGTCGTCAAAGAGGCACAAAATGCGGGTGAACTTGCAACTGCACTAGACTTCAACGACTACCTCAAAAAGACTATCAAGTCTGAGATAGCTGATGTCTGTAACATCTCCAACACGCGTTA
>JALSSQ010000257.1 GCA_026984165.1 Sulfurovum sp. | reverse complement strand
AATCCTCGTTTTTTAGCTTCACTCTCAGACATAATGACCACACCAGCCACCGCATCGGTAATCTGAGATGAATTTCCTGCCGTCACCGTACCGTTTTTACGGTCAAAAAAGGGTCTCAGACGTGCCAGTTTTTCAAGCGTTTGGCTCTCTCGTATGCCATCATCGAAGTCAAGGTATTTACCTGTATGTTCATCATACACTACCGCCATACTCTCTTTGGCAAAGCGTCCACTTTCTTTGGCTTTGGCAGCTTTTTGGTGACTCTCTAAAGCAAAGGCATCTTGCTCCTCTCTGCTGATGCCAAAGTCTTGTGCAAGTACCTCTGCTGTGCTACCCATAAGCAAGCCGCTCACAGGGTCAGTCAGCCCAGACATGAGTCCTACGATGGGTTTGATGTAACCAGGTCTAAAACCTAAAAGGGTTCGCACCTTGTCCAAGGCACTTTTGGATCGTGAGAGTTTAGAAAAAAAGCCTGTCATCTTCTCACTATAGATAAGAGGAATGTTGGACATAGACTCCACCCCACCACACACATAGACCTTGCCCTCTCCCGCATATATACGAGCCACTGCCGTGGTAATAGACTCCATACCGGACGCACAGTTTCGGTGTACCGTCATCGCAGGTGTCGCCTCTGGAAAACCTGCACGCAAGGCTATCACCCTAGCAATGTTCGCTGCATGTATAGGCTGAGAAACATTACCTATGATGACCTCATCTACCTCATCGACAGAGACAGGACTCCTCATCATCAGCTCACGAAACAATGTAGCCCCAAGCTCATCTGCGGGCATACGAGCAAACTTCCCACCAGCCTTAGCCATAGGAGTACGCAGTGCCGTAACAATGGCGATGCGTTCTTTTTGTGTATTTGTTGTTTCGGATTTTGTCTTCATGGTGTATCCTTTTAGACATATAAAAATAGTATAGAATTTTATGTGTGCATTAGCTGTGCAAACCATTTAAAACATTCCACATGTATTCCACACAATATCTATACCATAAGCTATACCTCCATAGGAGAATGGCATGTTAAAAAAGATTCTTATTACCTTAATTTTATTTGGAAATGTGCAAACATTTGCAGTATCACACATCTATAAGACAAGTACCACACAACCCTTCCCTTTTGCACTACATTCACTTAAAGATGCACTGGGTGAACAACACTTTGCTGTAGTATATAAAAGCAATATCCTCCGTTCTTTAGAAAAAGTAAAAGACAAAATTGGAAAAACCTACTATAACAAAAAGCACTTTGAACAAATTAGAAGCATCATACTTTGTGATCTTGCCTATGCAAATGATATTATCAATACTTCACCTGACATGATGGTATTTTGTCCTATTAAAATTGTACTCATGAAAAGAGAAAAAGAAGAAAAAACTGTAGCATTGCTTTTTTTACCTTCTCAAATTACAAAAGACAGTACATCTAAAAAACTTATGGAAGCTGTAGAAAAAAGACTCAAACAAGCACTCCATGATGCAGAATTTCAATAGTATCATATTTTAGATTACACATGCCCCACATACATCTCCTTTATCTCCTCAGCATACACTTCCATTAAATGGTTTTTAGCCAATTTCATAGAAGGAGTAAGGTCTCCGTTTTCTATGCTGAGTTCGTCTGCTATGACGCGGTACTCTCGCACTTTTTCCCAATGGTTTAGCTTTTTGTTAAGTTTGGCTATGAACTTGGCTGTCATGGCTTTGAACTTGTCAGACTCTAAGGCTTTAAGCGGTGTAGTGTGCATAGATGTGGCTAGCCTGCCTAAGAACTCATGCTCTATGAAAAGCAATGCCGTTACGTAAGGTTTAGCATCTCCTACCACAAGGGCTTGTTCAAACCAACCGTTACTGGTGAGTTTTTGCTCTA
>JALSSQ010000256.1 GCA_026984165.1 Sulfurovum sp. | reverse complement strand
TACATTATTCTTCATCCTTTATCCATGCTATAGCCTCTTTTGTTTCTGTAGGTTCAAAATAACGCTCATTTATGCCCATCATTTTAGCAAAGAAACTATCTGCAGTGATAAGCCATTTCCAAACATTACCTTCTGCCACAATAGCAATTTTATCAAATCTTCGAACATGTCCCATTAGCCATTTAATATCTTCCCAGCCCGCTTTAGACTCCCAAGCACTATTCTCTCCCAAAATGACCGCAACATTTACCTTATCATAGGTTTGTAAGAGCGTATCAAATCTTTTAATCCATGCTTTTTCTTCTGCTAGCGTTACCTCTCCTGTAATTTCAAAAACTAACATATTTTTTGTACTTTCATTCAACTCTCTTATCATTTTAAATCCTTCATAATTTATTATGACCAATAGGTCATTTAAAAAATAATACTCTTTTATTTATTTTTTGTCAAGTAATTTAACCTTTTTATGACCAAATAGTCATTAAAATAACACTAAAGGATTATCATGCCAAAAATTGTGGATAAGAAACAGATGCAAAAGAAAATACTAAATGCAGCCATGAAAACTTTTATCAAAGAAGGATTTCATAATAGTACCATGGCAAAAATAGCAAAAGAAGCAGGTATTGCAAAAGGTACGCTCTATTTATATTTTGATTCAAAGGAAGCACTTTCTATTGCTTTTGTTGACAGATATTTTGCAAAAATGAAAACATGGCTTAATCAACAAGGAGAGGCTAAAACATTAGATGAATTTATATTCCATATAAAAACTTCCTTACTTATAGATGAAGAAGAAGCTAAATTCATTCCTGTATTTTTTGAAGCATTTGGTCCAAGCTTTGGTTCTGAAGCATTTAGAAAAACTATTGCTGATTATTTTGATAAAATGGGAAATTTTTATAGTCAAAATATAGCTCAACTTATCATAAACAAAGAAATACATTCTGATATTAGTCCTCAAACTATTGGAAGGGTTTTAGTCAGCATGATAGACGGCATCATGCTACACTATGGACTCTTTTCTCAGGAAAGAGAAAATTATGAAAATATGCTAAACGAAAGCTTACATCTATTTAAACAGGGACTTTTAAAAAGAGATTGAAGTCATTGATGTTTTTCACTTTATAATCTCATCTACAGACTTAACCTCACAAAACACAGAACCCAACGCACTCATAAAACTTCTTTGCACATCTTTAGCACTAACCATAGCACCTTTAAAAACCAAATCTCTAGTAGCACAGGCATCTTCTGCCAAGGTTATCTCATAGCCCAAGTCAAATCCTGCTCGTACAGTTGAATCCACACACATATGCGTCATCGCCCCACAGATAATAAGCTCTTTTATACCCTCTTTTTCTAATGATGCTTGTAAGTTTGTCTCTCGAAAGCTATTGGGGTAATGTTTGGTAATGAGTGTAGTCTCTTTTGTCTCCAATGCTTCATGTAATTCTACACCTACTGTATTTGGTAGAAAAAAAGTTGCTCCTTTTCGTTGCATGATATGTTGGATAATGTAAATACTATAGCCCTCATTATTTGCAAATTTTATGAGTTTATTTATCTTTATTAAAACATCATCTATCCCCTCTAACTCCATGTTTCCACCACAAAAATAGTCATTTTGTATATCTATGACGATAAGTGCTTTTTTCATTTTTTACTCTCCTTTGACTAATCGGTCAATTATATACCATTTTGACTAAATAGTCAAGTAAAAATATGCTAAAATACAAATATGAAAAAAATAACAACCAGAGAAAAGATTATCAACAGTGCCTACAAACTTTTTTATGAAAAAGGATTTAATGGTACAAGTATTGACGACATACTCAAAGATGCAGGACTGAATAAAGGCTCACTCTATCACCTTTTTAAGA
>JALSSQ010000255.1 GCA_026984165.1 Sulfurovum sp. | reverse complement strand
ACGGCATCTGTTTATCTTCTTTTGTTCTGTAGCTTTAGCTACAGAATGCACATTTCCCCTCTGTCACACAACAAACCTTCAAAATAAAACCTACAGCATAACAAAAATATATACATCAAAAAAGAATTATGTTACTATTTAACCTTTAAAGTACAGGAACACACATATGGAAATTTTTGCCTTACAATCAATCGCTGGTGGTTTTTTAGATGAAGATTTAACACACTTCAATAAAGTGTTTGATGACTGGTGTGTGCAGTTTGAAAGTGTCGAAGATGCACAGTTTATACTAGATACCCTTGAAGAAAACGAGCAGATTAAGATAGTGGAGATTACACCGCTGAGCTACCCCAAATACTTTTTTCCGAAACTACAGGGAATCATTCATGCAACACGAGAGTATGAAGGAAAAATCATCTGCATTGTTGAGCCACAAATGGGTATGAGTTTCCGCATTGCTATTTGTGATTTGCAGACAAAAAAGGTAAGAGTACTCTCTTCGCGATACAAGAGTGCCATAAGTGTAGAAGGCGCATTTGCCAATCTCTCTTTTGACCTATAAAATGTAAGGTATTTATTTGAATTGTATTTTATTACCCAAAGAGGCTAAAAGTATTCGTGACCCACAGCAAATTACACATATCAACAAGATACTCAAATCCAAGATAGGTGATAGTTTGACGATAGCAGAGTTGGGCGGAAACATAGGTAAGGCTACTATCGCTCAAATCAATCACGATGAAGTACTACTGACAGATATGATACTCGATAAACTACCACCAGCTAAACTTGATTTAACTGTTGTCCTCGCTTTACCACGTCCCAAAGTGCTACGTAGATTGATTATGGATATGACATCGCTTGGGGTAAATAAATTGATTGTGGTAAACAGTTATAAATCTGAGAAGAGTTATTGGCAAAGTCCACTACTAAAGCGTATAGATGAGTTCGTTTTTGAAGGCTTGCAACAAGCCATAGATACAGTGCCACTCACAGTTGAATTTAAAAAACGTTTCAAGCCCTTTGTGGAAGATGAATTTCCTGCGTTATTGGTCGATGAAAATGGAGCGCAAAGACATGCAGTGATTGCACATCCTTATGCGTCACAATCTTGGCAAACCTATCTTGAGGATACATTTAAAGAGACCATGCCAAAAGTACTCTGCATCGGAGCAGAAGGCGGTTGGATAGACTATGAAGTGGACTTATTTTGCGCACATGGTTGTACTGCTGTGAGTTTAGGAGAAAGAATTCTCCGCACTGAGACTGTAGTAAATGTATTACTGGGGCATTGGTTAGAGAAGTAACTGAAAATATGTCAATATGCAATACTTTTATCATTTTTCCACATACTTGGGTAAAATACATGTAAAACTATGGGATAACTATGAAACAGCTACTATTATTGGTTTTACCTTTACTACTCTTTTCTAAACCCGTTAAGATAGCTACCTACAATGTAGAAAATCTCTTTGATGCACAGTACAACGGTACAGAGTATGAAGAGTATATCCCAGGGAAACACAACTGGAACAGGCGTATGGTGGAGATAAAGCTTAACCATACAGCAGAGGTTATCTGTGATTTGGATGCGGATATCTTGGGACTTCAAGAGATAGAGAATACTCAGATATTTCAAAGGCTTATGCAACAGTTGGAACGTGTGGGATGTCCGTATCGGTATCATGCCATTACACATAAAACAGGTGCGCCTATTCAAGTGGCATTGTTATCACGCTATCCTATTGTAAAACGACATGATATACAAGTGAGTTATGCACCAAAAGTAAGAAATATCCTTGAGGTAGAAGTAGAGATACAGGGTAAAAAACTCACACTCTTTGTCAACCATTGGAAGTCTAAGGCATACAAAGGCTATGAAAGTAAGCGCATCAAATATGCCAAGGCACTGCAAGCGCGTATAGCACGCTTAAGTCCACGTAAAGAGTACATCATACTAGGCGATTTTAACTCAGATTATAATGCTTACTTGACGCTGGATGAAAAGAATAATGACACACATGGAAAAACAGGGTTTTCAGATGTACTGAAAACAAAAATAGATGAGATGGACATTTTAAAAGCACAAAAAGGTGTACATTATACACTTTGGAAAGAGTTGCCACTTGATGAGCGATGGTCACATAAGTTTTATGGCAAGAAGTCCAGTCCTGACCAGATAGTGCTGCCACAAACAATGTTTGATGGTAAAGGTATAGACTATGTTAACAACTCTTTTAAGGTCTTTAAGGCAGACTACCTTTTTACCAAACGAGGGTATATTAATGCATGGCGATACAAACATGGTAAACACATGGCAAAGGGCTACTCTGACCATCTGCCTGTCTATGCCTACTTCGATACCAAAGCGTACGTAAAAGAACACTCCCAAAAAGTGGCTATGCAAAGCAAGCCGATAGAGTATCTGTATGAAGTAGAAACATTAAAAGGGCAAGTTTTACTTAAAGATGTTGTTGTCATTTTGAAGCGTGGACGCAGTGCCATTATAAAGCAGTCTGCATCTGGCAGAGGAGTGATGTTGTTTGCTTGTGCAGGTAAGCTAAAAGAGGGGTATCGTTATGATTTGCTTGTAGAGGGCATAAAAAGCTATCATGGACTCAAAGAGGTAACCCATGCCTATATTGTAAAGGTGAAACAAGAAGTCTCTCTTGAAAAATATTATAAAACAAAGAAGATGTTGTTGTCACATAGCTTGAAACAAAATGAAGTGATAAAAGATATAAAAGGACGTTATGCCAATAAATATTTGACCATAGATGGTCAAAAGTTCCCCATCTATTTTAAAAAGAAGAAATTGACACCTAAAAATGGGAGTAAACTAAAGATAGACTATGCACAGCTTGGGTATTATAAAAAATTACAGCTAGTTATAACTAGCAAAAAAGATTTTAGCATTTTGGAGTAGTTATGGCGTATTATAGTTGGATTTTGGCGTTTCATGTGATGAGTTTTGTATCGTGGATGGCGATGTTGTTTTATTTGCCGAGACTTTTTATTTACCACCGTGAAAATGCAGATACAAAAGCTTTTACAGATATCGTGGAGGTGCAAGAGTACAAACTCTTTAAATATATAGGTGTACCTGCAATGTGGGCAACCGTACTTTCAGGTGCCACAATGCTATACATCAATTCAGGGATTTTCTCTTCGGGAGGATGGATACACGCAAAGTTATTGGCAGTGTTTTTTTTACTTGCTTATCACATCTCTTTAAATAGCATAAGAAAGACAATGATTGAAAACCCTCATTATAAAACATCTAAATGGTTTAGACTCTATAATGAAGTACCGACTTTACTTATGATTTTTATCGTCATTATGGTAGTCATTAAACCCTTTTAATACATTTGTGTTATAATCAAAAAGTTTAATTTTAAGGAATATGTTTATGGAATTACCAGTTATTACATTACCAAAAGTTGATTTACCTTTTAATATCCCTGCATTATTGCATCCACCAATTGATCACTTTGCTATTGCTTTACCTGTGGTGATACTTCTTTTGGAATTTTATAATCTTTTTGTAAGAAGAAAATCTATAGGTGCACTTTCTTTTCTTTTATTGATAGTAACTGTCATTGTTTTTGCAGGAGCCTATTTGACTGGAATAACTGATGGAAAAGAGGCATATGATTTACTTTCTCCAGAAGGACAGGAAGCTCTTAAGGCACATAAGCTTTTAGGTACCTATCTGCTTTTAGGTACAGGAGTGGTACTTTTCTTTAAACTTCTTGCTATGACAGGAAAATCTTATTTTAAATTCTTTTTCTTTGTTGTACTTATTGGACTCATTGCAGGTATATTTGAACAGGGTGAGCATGGTGGGAAATTGGTTTATACCTATGGTGCAAATGTTCAGAGAGTAAAAACCTTGGATGATGAGCTCTTTGATGTAAAAGAAGAATTAGAAGATATGAAAGATGCACAAGCAAAGATTAAAACAAAATCGCAGGAAGATGTACCTTCAACCCCTATTACTGTACCAGTGCCAGAGAAAAAACCAGACAGTGCCAATGCGACTGTAGAAACCTTACTTGAGAATGCAAAAAAAGAGATACACGAAGTAAATCAACAAGCACTACAAAAGGCAAATGAAACAGTAGAGCATGCTGTGGAAGTTTCTGATACAATTATCCAATAATTATCATCTAAAGAGTATTACAGAGCTATTTATCAGCTCTTGTAATATGCCTGTTTCATTTAGATATAAAAACCCTCCGACAACACCCAATATACTTAAAATAGCAAAAATAATTTTCATACTTGAATAGGGTCTTTCTCCTACTACTTTTCCTGTTTGTGCATTAATGGCATAGTGATATGTTTTATTTTTCCACTCAAATGAGGCTGTCCAAACAGGAAAAAGTACATTTTTATAAGTCACATTATTATATTTGGTATGAATGTTTTGGATTTCTTGTTGATCACCACCTATATCATAGCGTATGTTTTGTTCTATTTGATATGCCATTTTGACTTTGGCAAATTCAAAGCCATTATCAAGTCCTATGGTGTATTCTTCAGCTTCAAACCCTGAGAGGTATTTCTCATCATAAGATACAAGACTGGTCGTATCCCATGGCTCCAAGGAGTCTAAAATAGCACGAGAAATGGTTTTGCTTGCCCCTATAGTTACATCATCAAAGCTTACATAAACCACACCATTTACAGGTTTCCAGTTGATGTGAGCTTCTTGTACTTGTATTTGTCTTGGTCTGCCATTTTCTACGATAGTCTTTGTCACGGTTACATAATAGATATCTCCTCTAAGACCTTGATATGATGTAGTAGTATCGCTGTCATATGTCCAATAAGGGAGATAATATCCTGTGAGTACACTATCTTCATTGAGATATTTTTTAAGAGCATTGGGAGCAAACCAGCGTGAACCTATCCAATGAATAAAGCGAATCTGTGCCTCTTTGTGGCTAAGACTAAAGGGTATGAGTGCTTTAGGGGTAATTTCATGTATAAAATCAATAATGGCAGGTGTTTGGCAATATGGACAGTTTGATGAAAAAGAGTAAGGAGTTAACGTAAATGTACTACCACATTTTTGACATTTAATATTTTTTTCAATGGTTTGATTTTTTTGAGTATTAAGTGTTGCTATGGCTTGAGTAAAATTATATTCATAAATAGTATTTTGTGAGACTTTAATAGGGGTTTGGGTACGGCAAAATTCACAGATAAGTGTTCCTGTAGCAGGAGAAAACTTTTGGGGTGCTCCACAAGAGGAGCATGTAAAGTTAATAGCAGTAAATGTCATAGGTTATACTATGTGTTCAGTGGAGGTGGTGTTTGGACAAATGTAGTCGAAAGTATATCCGATGCTTTTCCCCAACCATTCATTCCCTGCGTCCATATGAGTGTCTGGTCATTAATTTCTCCTGAGAGTAATTTTTTTTCTACAGTTTCTAACGAAAACGGACCTACTGCTTTTGCATCTATCGCCATATAATATTGTGCAATCTTATTTGGAAGAGGAGGTGGTGTTGAAGTTCCTGAATGCATGCTGTTTGCCATTTGTTGTCCCATAGCCATGCCTGCTCCCATGCCTACCATGTCGGAGGCAGAGCCTTCAGCATTTCCAAGAGCCTGTCCACTTTGGTATTTAATATGTTTATCTAAATCACCCGTAATTTCGCGGCTAGATCGTGTATCTATAGCTTTTTCTACCTCTTCAGGCAAAGAGATATTTTCAACCAGCATCTTTGTAAGTTCAAGTCCATACTCTTGGAAAGAAGGTGCAATATGTTTAGTAATATAAAGACTAAGTTTTTCATAGTTAGCCGCAAGATCAAGAACAGGTGTATCGTCTGCCCCCATAATAGTGGCAAAATTTGAAGTGATAAGGTTTGTTAGTTGTGATTCTATTTCATCAGTGGTAAAGTGACCATCTGTACCTACAATTTCAGTAAGAAATTTTTTTGCATCAGTGATACGTATCTCATAGGTACCAAAGGCACGTAATCTAACCATAGAGAACTCAGGGTCTCGTACCATAATAGGGTTTTTTGTTCCCCATTTCAAATCTATAAATCTTTTTGTATTTAAAAAGTAAATCTCTGCTTTAAAAGGAGAGTTAAAACCATGATCCCAATGTTGTAAGTTTGTGAGTATAGGGATGTTATTGGTTTCAAGTTCATAGATACCTGGACCAAGAATATCAGCTATCTCTCCTTCATTGACAAAAACAGCTACTTGCGACTCTCTTACGGTAAGCTTTGCTCCATATTTTATCTCATTTCCTTGTCTATTAAAACGATATACCATTGTATCTTGTGAATTGTCAGTCCATTCAATTACATCTATAAATTGCCCAAATATCCAATCAAATAGCCCCATGTTATACCTCTTTTGCATCTGTTGTTTGAGATAATTTTGGTATCTCTTCTTCTTTTGCTTTGATTGAAAGCAATGCATTTTTTAGTTCTTTTTCTGTTTTTTGTAATTCAATCAATGCATCTTTTCTGGCTGCTTTTCCTGCTTGTGCAATACGTAAAGAATCATTTAATGTAGCAATAAAAGTTTCATTTGCTTTTTTTATACTTTCAATATCGAAGATACCACGTTCCATTTGTGTGCGAACCTGAGCATTGGCTTCTTGAAGTCCTTCCGCATTCTTTTCTAGAAGTTCATTGGTTAAATCGGCAGCATCTTTTACTGCTCCAGCTGTCGCATGACTTCTGAATATTGTTACCGTTTGGGCTAGTTGATTTCTCCAAAGAGGTACTGTATTGACCAGTGTTGAAGTAATTTTTGAAATGAGTGATTTGTCGTTTTCCTGGATAAGTCTAATACTTGGAAGTGACTGCATAGTCACTTGACGAGAAAGTCTAAGATCATATATACGACGTTCAAGTTCATCTCTAAATCCACGTATCTCTTTCATGTCTTGTATCGCTAACATATCATCATTTGAATCGCGTACTTTGGCTTCATATTCGGGAATAATTTTTTCTTCTAGTTCTTTAAGTTTGGTTTCCCCCGCTTTAATATAAAGTTCTAGCTTTCTAAAATAATCTAGGTTGGCATCATAAAGCTTATCAAGAGAAACAATATCTGTCATGAGTTGACTTTTATGTTTTTCCAGAGAGTTAGAAATACGATCTATCTGATCACGTACATTTTCATATTCTTGAATAAATTTTACCAAAGGTTTAGTCACCCCAAAAAGTTTTTGCCACCATGCAAGTTTTTTGTTGGGATTAAATTCATCCATATCAAAGCCACGAATGGAAGCGACCATTTCGTTTAGTGCTGCACCTGCTGCACCTACATCTTTGTTTTGTACTCCGTCTATCATACGGTTAGAGATCTCATCTAGCTTTTCTTGTGCAGATGAGCCAAAGTAGATAATGGATTTTCTATCATTAATATCTAATTCATTCAGTGCATCTTGAAGTGCTGTAACTTCGTTTTCCATAACTTCAGGTACCATTTCAGATTTTTCTTCTATAGCTGTTTCTATAATCTTTTTTGTTTCTGTTTCCATCTTTTCCCCTTTAATTTTTAATTTGTTCTTTTAACACATCGATGTGCACATCAAGGTCAAATTCATTATTTTTTTTGAGTCGTTGTAACTCTTTTTCAAAGTGTATCTCTACATCATCCATGAGTTTATGAAGTTTTTCTTTGGTTTGTGAATCAATATCTTTTTCGTCCATATCTGTATAGGCATCAGTGACTTTAGCTACTCCATCGATGTAAACAGTAAGAAATTTTCTTGCTACACGTACATCTTTTGGATCTTCTTGTATGGTTTGTAAGATATTTTTTGCTTTGTTTACAGCTTTTGTAAGTTTCTCATATAAAAGTGTATCTTTAATATGTTGCATATTTTCTTCTATACGGGCAATTTTACGTTTTGCTTCGTGTATCGTTTCGAGTACAAATTCTGCAGAAACATCACCAAGGTTATTAAATTTATCTGCTTTGGGATCAAAACCATACAACAGATAATATCCAACAGTAGCAATAACAGCTAAAAAGACAGACTTTACAAAAGGCTGTCCACCTGCAATAAAAGCTGTAAAAAAAGTAGCACCAGCAAGTAGATAGCCTGCTAGCATTTTATAAGGTACTTTTGGTGCTTTTGCAAAGGTATTTTGGTGGTAGATGGCTTCTTCAAAAAAACCTTTTTTAGCCAAGCGTACCACAGCTAAAAAGAGAACAAATGAAATACTGTTTAGGACAAATGCTTTTATATTGGTATGAAATAGTGCAAGAACTATAGAGAGAACTAAAGGTACTAAAAAAACATAAAGCATTGTGCCTTTTGTGTAGTTAAAAGATGGTTTTTCTTTGGGAGTGTAACGTTTCGCTTTGGACATATAAATAACCTAAATTAAATTTGCAAGTGGATACCATACCGCAAAACCTGCTGAGAAGAGTAAAAAGACAAAACCTAAAGATTTTTTATATGACATTATATTTCCCTTTTTGTATTTATTGTACCATAAATTATGACCCACCGTCTCCTGCAGGGTCATACTCTTCATCATACCTATTTTCATCTATTACAGTTGTCAGTGTAGAAAGGTATTTTGCCATTTGTATGGTTTGATTTTCATCCAATGATTTTGCAAAAGAGATCATGACAGTCCCTGTTTTGGTACGTGTTTTTCCTTGTTGTAGATTTTTTAAGCGTTCAAGTAATACTTTTTCTTTCTGACCTTGCAGTCTTGGTGTTGAGCCCATACCTTCACCATACATACCATGACAAGAGTGGCATGCATTTTTTAAGTAAATCTGTCTCATATCGTCGGCATTGGAAAAGCTAAAAAATAATAATATAAGTACAAGTAAATGTTTCATACGTATATTTTAGCAAATAAAAGTGAAAAAACGTGAAAGCTAATATATAATTTTAGCTAAATATAATCCTTCAG
>JALSSQ010000254.1 GCA_026984165.1 Sulfurovum sp. | reverse complement strand
CAGTCTGTAGCGATGATAGAAGCTCTCATAGAGATAGGGTACCCTGCTGAGAAGATAAATTGGTATCGTGGTGGTATGCAAGATTGGTTAAGTGCAGGGATGACAAGTACCAGAAAATAAGTTTAACGTATAAACATCAGTCCCATAAAGAGAAAAAATGGCACCATGCCCCAAGCATACTTGGGTTGTTGTGTTTTGATAGCTTCGCAGATAGACCAAAAAAATAAGCCTATAATTAAAAGCAAAAGAATAAGAATAATACTAATCATAGGCTGCCCTAAGCAACTCATCTATTTCTCCAACTCTTCTCGTCCCAATTTATCTACCATTTTGATACTCTCAATCGCATTTTCAAGTATCTTTTTGGTGCTTGTAATAGGTTTCATATGTAGGTTGGTTTGCTTCTTATCCAGGCTCTCATCCATTAGTACTTCCATCACCTCTTTCTCTAGCTCTTTGATGATTTCACCTATTTTATTTTCTATAAAATCAATATTCATATTATTTAGTATGTTCCTATTTGGCTTTAGGTCTGAAGATTTTTATGACCTCTTCGTTGGCTTGCATAAAGTGCCCACCTATGAGGTCTATACAGTACGGTACAGCAGGAAATACAGCATCCAAACACTCTCTGATTGATTTGGGTTTGCCTGGTAGATTGATGATTAGTGAGCCGTTACATATCCCTGCTGTTTGACGAGAGAGTATGGCTGTTGGTACATACTGTAGGCTCACTGCCCTCATCTGCTCCCCAAAACCCGGTAAAAGCTTTTGGCAGACATTTTCTGTCGCTTCGGTAGTGACATCTCTCATGGCTGGGCCTGTACCACCTGTAGTAACTATGAGGTCACACTTTTCATCACGTGAGAGTTCGATCAATGTCGTTTCTATTAGGCTCTGCTCATCAGGAATACATCGGTACGCATATTCACATTCATTAAGCAGGTATTCTTTCATCGTATCCATAATGGCTACACCTGAAATATCTTCATAAATCCCTTGTGACGCTCTATCGCTTGTGGTGACTACACCAATTTTAATTTTATCCATTACCTTTTCATTATCCTTTATGTATTGATGTACTATAGCTTAGATGTGCTTAGAAAATCACTACTTGTTAAAGTAAGTTTGTTATGAAAAATTTGAGTTATAATACTTACGATTAATGTACTAAGCTTTACTATCGGGTAAGGATGAAAAAATTATAGGTTCTGTACAAATTGCCGAGTTACAATAGCATATGCATAAAGGGAGAGGATATGTTGGTTAAAACAATGAGGCGAGCTATACATTATTTTCAAGAAGGATTTTTTTCTCAAGAAAATAATGAAGAGACACTAAAAGTATATTTAATATACAGTTTTAGTCTGATAGGTTTTATATTTATTTTTGGTTTTGGATTGAAAGATATTCATACTTCAAACCTAACTCTAATCATTTTTTTGTTGTTTGGAAGTTTGCTTTTATTACTTAATATTTTTTATTTGAAAATAACAGGAAATCATATAATATCAGGATATATTGTTCTATATTTTTTCTTTGCTTTAATGTTTTATCTGGTTTATTCTGGGGGCATAGATAACACAGGTTTTCTATGGATATATTGTCTGCCTGCTATAGCCCTCTACATTCACGGCTTAAAAAGAGGTCTGATAGATCTGGCTATTTTCCTTCTTGCTATTATATTGATTTTGTTTTATCCAAACAATGAACTGTTGGAAACAACTTATAGTTTGAGTTTTAAAATACGTCTTGTACTCTCTTTTATACTGGTTGTATTTCTTTCTGCTGTTTACGGATATTCACGTGAAAAATCTTCAGGGAAAATGATAAAAATGACAAAAGATTTAGAATTTTTTCTAAGACGTGACGAATTGACGGGTCTTTATAACAGACGAGGATACAAAGATGAAATCAATAATCTGTTACAGATTACTGGTGTTATACTCATGTGTGATATTGATCATTTTAAAAAAATAAATGATACATATGGGCATGATGTGGGTGATTTGACCATTAAAGAAGTATCAAAATGTATTAGCAATAATTTACGTAAGAATGATATAGCAGTACGATGGGGTGGTGAAGAGTTTTTGGTGTTTTTAAGGGATATAACACTGGAAAATGCTTATTTGGTCAGTGAAAAACTACGAGAATCTGTTGAAAATTTAACAATTACATATGGTGAAGAGATTTCTTTCCCTGTGACTTTGAGCGTGGGTATTTCTAAAGTAAATGAAACTATTTCCTTAGAAAAAGCTATTAAATATGCAGATGATGCGATGTATCTTTCCAAGGCATCAGGGCGTAATAAAAGTTCAATTTATCCTTACTAGTATATCTATCCAAGTTTGAGTAAAATCTTATCTAATAGTGATGTACCAAGCACTCTCTTTAGATATCCCAAAAGATAGGTTGCTTTGGTAATATAATAGCGTGGCTTTGGCTTTTTGGCTAAGATAATTTTGTGTACGACTTTTGCCACCGATGTTGCCTCTTCATTAAACGGTACTTTTTTCTGTTTGCCTTCTAAACTGGCATGGTATTTTTCTTTAAATACAGAGTGTTCTATATCGACATTCTCTTTGAGTTTCTTCATCGCAGTTTTACGAAAATCACTGGTAATAGGCCCTGTATTTAGAAGCGAGATACTAATATCTGTATCTATGAGTTCTAATCTTAGAGTATCTGTGAGTCCTTCTATGGCATATTTACTGGCATTGTAAGCCCCTCTTCCAAAAAGTGCAATGAGCCCCAATACAGAAGAGTGTTGGATAATCTTCCCATACCCTTGTGCTCTCATAACAGGTATGATTTGACGTGTACATTCATGAAGGCCAAAGACATTGGTTTCAAACTGTTCTCTTAGGGTTTGGGTAGTGATGTCCTCTATCGCTCCTGCCTGCCCAAAGCCTGCATTGTTAAACCATACATCTATTTTGCCATCTTTTTGCATGACTGCATCAATGACCTCTGTAATTTGGCTCTGTTTGGTGACATCAAGTTGCATGGCATCTTTAAAGCCTAGATTTTTTAACATCTTCACATCTTCTGCATCTCTTGCAGTAGGATATACTGTGATAAATTTATCTTTTAAATAGCGTGCTGTTTCGAGTCCTATGCCTGTAGAACATCCTGTAATAATTATATTTGTCATGATTTTTGCTCCAATAAATGTCCTGTATTTTTGACAGTATAGAGTGTAGTGCAGGTTTTAAAGAATGTGATGGCTTCTTTACTATCGATAATTTTATCTTCATCGCCTATAAACACTTCAATGGTGATGCCTCTTTTTTGGAGTACTTCTATTTTCTCTTTTTCCCATACGTAGCTGAGCAGTGCTTCCAATGTCTCTTTTGTGCCTACGTTTAGGTAGTGCTCTAAAGGGGTAGAGGCAGGATAGGCAACATTTTCTAAAAATTGTTTGACATAGGCCTCTTTGTTTGCATCAAAATAGCGTAATTGTGTGCGTATAAAGCTAGGTTTTTGTGTTTGAAAAAAAGCAGGAGAGAGTAAAATAAGTCTGTCTATGCGTCTGCTGCTTTTATAGGCATATTCAAAAGCCAGCTGTGCACCATAAGAGAAACCAGCAACCGTGTAGTCATTACTATCGAGGTACGCACTAAAAAGCGCTTCTTCACCTTCCAATGAAAAGCCACTAAAGTATCTCATAGAAAAATCCATTAAAATAATGCACGTAAAATCTCTTTACATTCATGGTGTGTAATATTTTCATGTGTTAGTAGATAAGCAGAAATCTCATTGAGTCCTTTTTCCAATGTCTTAAGGAGTGCTGTAACTTCAGACACAGATGCACGCATAAGTGATTCTTCTTCTTGTGCTGTCACAATAAAATTTTCACTCATGGCATAGTCGTAAATAATTTTTTTTATCAGTTCTTTGGCTTGTTGTATATCATGATTTGCATTTGTAAACTGCTCATTGTAATGTAATTTTGTAGCAATACTTCCTGATAGATAAAATTTAATTTTATTCATAAGTTGTGAACGTGAGAGTATTTCATGTTCTTGTGTTACGAGTATTGTGTTGACAATACCAATTTTATCAAAGTCAATTTCAAGCCATGTAGCAATAACTGCTTTGGCTCCTTGATATATAGCTTGGATTTCACGTTCTTTTTCTGTGAATGAGAGTATTTTTCGTTTTCCTAAAAGGACTTTCTCTTTGACAGCTTCAAAGTCTGATGTTAGTACTTCTTTTCGTCCTTCTCTCATGGCAAATATTGCCGCTTCATTGGTCAAGGTATCAAGAGCAGCAAAATTAAATCCAACAGTCATACGTGCAACATGTACAATATCAACAGAGTGAGGTTTGTGTGAAAGATAAAGCTCGAGGGTTTTGACTCTGTCTGCCAAATCTGGAAGAGAAATATGTATACGCCTATCAAAACGTCCTGCTCTAAGTAATGCTTCATCAAGTACATCTATTTTGTTTGTTGCTCCTATAATGATGACTCCCGAACTCTCTTCAAACCCATCCATTTCTGTTAAAAGTTGGTTCAAGGTTGCCTCTCTTTCATCATTTCTAAATTCACCACGGCTCTTGCCGACTGCGTCTATTTCATCTATAAAAATAATGCTGGGTGCTTCTTGTTTGGCTTTTCTAAAAAGTTCTGAGACACGTTTGGCACCCATACCTACATAGATATGCACAAAACTTGCACCACTTTGGTAGAAGAATGGTACTTTTGCTTCTCCTGCAACTGCCTTTGAGATAAGTGTCTTACCTACACCGGGGGGACCAATGAGTAAAACCCCTTTAGGTAAACGAATATCTAAATCACGGTATTTTTGAGGATCTTTTAGAAAATCAATAATCTCTTCAAGCTCTTCTTTGACATCTTTTATCCCTGCAACATCTTCAAAAGTAATATGGGAGGTAAGTGCCTGTACTGGTTCATTTTTGATTTCTGTTACTGTTGTATCTGCTGTGCGTATCTGCTTGTATTGTTTTGTCTTATTTTGTTTGAAGAGTGTATATAAAAATCCAAAGCTTGCAAAAAGAACAAGCAGAGATAAAATATCGTACCAATAAGGGCTCTTCTCTTTTACCTCTACAGGATATTTTGAAAAAAATGTTTTTTTATTAATGGCATCTTTATAAATCTTATAGCGTCCTTCTTTTGTCAGCATACGAATATATGCACCATCTATAATAAGTTTTTGAATTTTGTCTTGTTTAAATAACACGTTTGCTTGTTTATGTGTTAAAAGAGGATCGGTATCTCTTAGTCCGACAAAAGAAAGAAGTAAAAGTAAAACAAGGAGTAAAGCTATAATAATTTTTATATTTTTACTATTGGATTGCGGTTTAAATTTTTGCTTTGTTGCCTTCATGGCTTACCTCCACATCCTCTAGCCTCACCCAGTTTGCACTCAAGTCTTCATCTGATTTGACTGTAATTTTATTAAAATATTGGTCAAAACCGTGAAATATCCCCTCTTTGCCACTCTCCAACAATACTTCCAGTCCGCTGTTGTGGCTGCGTCTAAAGGCATAATTTTTTGCCTTAATAAGTGTTGTAAGTTCCTTGTGCCTCTCTTTGGCAATATTGCCACGTATCTCTGGTTTCATGGTAGCTGAGGCTGTATTGTCACGTTTGGAGTAAGAGAATGCATGCACATGTGTCAAAGGCAGTTCTTTGACTCTGTCTATTGCTTCTTTCCACTCTTTTTCATCTTCTCCGGGGTGTCCAACAATGAAGTCTGTCCCCAAGGCGTAACCTTTTGCTGCTATGCGATTAAAAAGTGCTACATCTGTTTTATAGGTATTGCGCCTGTTCATGAGTTTAAGCATTTTATCTGAGGTGTGCTGCAGGGCAATATGAAGCTGTTTTGCCATCCATGGTTCACTTAAAAGCTCCATAAACTCATCATCTATCTGTATGGGTTCAAGACTTCCTATACGTATGCGTCTTACGCCACGTATTTGGCTCATTTTTTTGAGAAGCTTTGCCATTGAGGTGTTATGGTCTTTTCCATAGGAGCCTACATTGGTTCCAGTAAGTATGAACTCTCCAAAGCCATTGGATGCAAGTTTGTTTATCTGCTCTAAGATCGTCTCTTCTTTATGCGAACGTGCCGCACCTCGTACCTGTGGGATAATACAGTATGAACAAGCAAAATCGCAGCCCTCTTGTATCTTAATGAATGCCCTGCTTTTACCGACAAACTCTTCAACAATAGTCGTATCTATATGTTCAAGATCCCCTATCTGATAGAAAGGCTGTTCGTTTTTAAGTACAGTATTGATGTTCTCTTTTTCGGAGTGGCCTATGACCCCAAATACTTTTTTATCTTCAAAGAGACTCTCTCCTTTAGAGTGAGAGCCACAGCCTGCAAGTATCACCTTGGCATCTGGATTCTTACGCTTCATAGAAGAGATGTAGTTACGTACAGAAGAGTCTGCTCCATTGGTAACGGTACAAGAGTTTACCACAATATAGTCAGAGTTTAGCTCATCATCTGTCAGCTCATAGTCTTTAAGTTTAGACATCATCACTTGGGTGTCAAATTGGTTGGTTCTGCACCCGAAGGTTTTAAAATAGACTTTCTGCATTAAAAGGTCTCCTCACCCATAGGTATGGTTTGTTGTTCAGGCAGTGGTTTTGGTACATCTTTGTCCACATAGATAGATTGTGTAGGGAAGGCAAGTGTAATGCTCTCTTCTTCTTGAATACGGCTAATTATTTCAGCAGAAATAGTGCTTCTAAGTGTAAGTGTCGCATAGGAGTTTGTCAGATACCATGCTGAAATTTTCATGCCATATGGTTCAATAAAAGTTAAAATACGCGGTTCAACATTTGTATTACGAATATTGTAATGGCTTCTTAGTTTATTGAGCTGTTTTCTTGTGATATCTGTGTATCCTTTGGAGTATTTACGCGTTACCTCTTTTGCAATGGATGCTGCTTTTTGTACGTTGGAATCAAAGGTAATCATAAAGTCAATACCATCCCATACTGTTTTAAGTCCTGCATGTGAATAGTTGGCAATCATATCAGTAAATATGAAATTGTTCGGAATAAATATAACACGTCCTGCACGTCTATTGTGCATATATGCTGTCAGTGTGACATCTTCATGCAGTGTCATACGTAACATAGAGATATCGACAATATCCCCAATGTATTCTATGCCACCTCTTTGGAATTTGACTCTATCACCTACATGGATAGAGCCACCCATGATAATAGTAAACCAGCCCATAAGAGACATAAACCAATCTTTCATCGCAATAGCAATACCTGCAGAGGCAAACCCTAAAATAGTTACAAGATAAGAAACATTTTCTATATAGGCAAGAAGAAGGATAAGTACCGTAATAAGTATAAATGTAATATTGAGTGCTTTGTTGATCGTATAAAAACGGTCATTGTCTGACATATATTTACGAACAAGGTACTTCATGAGCACTAGAAGTATAATCAAGAAGAGTATGACTCCTCCAATAGTAATGGTCTTTTCTATCTCTTTTTTAATCTTCTCTTTAAGGTTAAATGTAATCTCATCTATTTTTTTACTATAGACATTGTTGGTTGTTTTAAAAATATCCAACACGGGTGCAAATGTTTTTATCTCCTCTGTGTTGCTTTTTAAGAGATGTTCATATTTTGTAGCATTGTTGTCTAGTTTGATGATTTTTTGAAGTAAAAGATTTTTCTTTTTTAGTTGATCCATAAGATGTTGCATGGAATCATAGCGTGCTTTATACGCTTCTTGGTCAGAGTTGAGCTTTTTTTGGTACGACAAAGCAGAGACTATGGCAAAAGGGTTTCCTACTGTAGGCACATCCTCTACTCTGGGTGGTGTCAGAAATTTTTTGAAAGGATTGTCCTCATACTCTTTGAGTTGTAGAAGTTTATCATCTAGTATGAGTGCTTTTTGTTTGTATGCATCAAGTTCTTTCTCTTGTTTTTGGGTGAGCTTTTTTCTCTTTTCTAAGCGTTGAATCTTTTTACTCAGTTGTGCACGTTCTTTTTTTAATGACCGATAGGTATTGTAACTGCTGTATATTTTTGACCAAATATTGTTTTCTGTAAGTTCTGTTTCGATTTGATGCTCTTCATCTAACAGTTGCATCAATGCAGCATTTGGTTTTTTAACGACCTTTTGTGTGCTGCTGTTTTGGTCTGCTTGTGGCTGGGCGAAAAGTACGCTGATACTAAGGAGTAAGAAAACAAAGCGTTTTAGTTTCATCTGTTCTCTCCAAACTGTGCTAGTACTTTTTTAACAAGAGTCTCATCAATGTCTGAAACCATCTTGTAGTTCCCTATGCCATTTGGCAAGATGAATTTGATACTTCCCCTCGCAGACTTTTTGTCTAAAAAGAAATGCTCATAAAAATCATCCACATCTTTGATAACATACTCTGTAGGTAAGTTTGCAGAGTCTAAGAAGTCTTTAACCTGTTGGGCTTCTTCTTGTGTAAAGAGTCCAAGTTCTACAGCCAAGGCATTTGCCATGACCATCCCGATGGCTACTGCTTCTCCATGCAGGTATGTGGTGTAGTTGGTTTCATTTTCTACCACATGCCCAAAAGTATGCCCATAGTTTAGTACCGCACGAATACCTGCCTCTTTTTCATCCTGATTCACGACCCATGCCTTAAGAGAGACACTTTTGGCTATCATCTCTTTAATCGTCTCAATGTTGTTCAAGTCTGCATTTTGTAGGTAAGAGAAAAAGTCTTTGTCGAACATAACAGCCATTTTGACTACCTCTGCTACTCCTGCTGCAAACTCACGTGGGGGGAGTGTCTTTAGAAAGCTTGGGTCGATGTACACAGCTTTAGGTTGGTAGAAGGCACCTATGAGGTTTTTACCATATTTGTTGTTGACCCCTGTTTTTCCACCTACAGAAGCGTCAACTTGGCTCAAAAGTGTGGTGGGTACTTGTATAAAGTCTATG
>JALSSQ010000253.1 GCA_026984165.1 Sulfurovum sp. | reverse complement strand
TACTTTTAAAAAAGTTTTTCTCTTTTTCTACGAGGAGTCCATCGGTAGTTTTGGCAGAGAGATAGCCACTTTTGTCTGCATTGGACAAAAATGCTTTATGGGCTTTTTGTGCTTGCGTGAAGTGTTTTTTTTGTTTTATGTGTTTTGTCATGTTTTTTATTTTATCACCACTACTTCAACATCTTTTATCTGCTTGGCTATATCATAATAGATTTCAATCTTATAGATATCTACATTTTCTATTAGATACTTTCCTCCCAGATAATGGTTTTGTTTAAAACCATACATTTCATCTGCTTTGAGTGGGCCTAGTTTTTCTAATGCTCTGTCAAACAGTCCGTGTTTGAATTTTAGATCATCTGGGTCGTTGTCGTCTTGGTAATCAAGGTATTTTTTTTCTTGTCCACTCCAAAAATAACGCATATATTTGTTTTCCTCTTCATCTGAAAAATCGTTTTCATCTATTTCAGAAAAATAATATATCAAATTAAGATGAACATTTGTTGTTATAAGCTTACCTTTGCCTTTAGCCCAAATAAATAACTCACCAAAAGCACTTCTAGCTACAACACTCAAATCATCCCTGTCTTCAAAGACGGTACCCGATACCCAGTTTTCTAGTATCTCTTCATATTCTGTAGGATTTACCATCCAGATAAGACCATCTCCATAAGCACACCACCCAAGCTCTCTCCAATACTTAAAAAGTTGTTCAGGTAACTTATGTTCATAGGCAGAAATTACCTCTTCATCACAAGCGATACACTCTTTTGCTTCTCCTATATCTTCTATAAAAAAATCGAAATCTTCATCATATCTATACATATTTTATCCTTTATTCTAAAGTGCGGTTTACCATAAACCTTTTTGCTTTCTTCTATCTCTATTTTTTTTATCACAACCCATCTTTTTAGCTTGTTTCTTCCCACAAACTTTTAACTCCACATTCATTTTTTCTTTACCTTTTTTAGCCTTTTTTGCTTCACATGCTTGTTGGTCTATGGCATTTATACGCTCACCATTCCACTGTGAGCCAATATGACTATTGATATCAGCATCTCCAAAGCCCACATCTCCCATCATGCTTATCGCATCTTCTCCACCTGCACCAAGGTCTGGTGTATGAGTGGCTGCTTGTTTGTCTAGTTCCATTTGTGCTTTCTATATTATCAAGTGTCCTTATATCACAACCAAAGGAGGGTTCTCTAACCCTTTTTGAATATCTGCATGTATAAAAAGATTCTTTTTTTCTATATTTTCTATATTGTTTTTACCACCAAGGTAAAGAGGTAGTTTATAGGCATACATCTCATCCTCTGAAAGCATCCCAAATTTTTCATATGCTCGTGCAAAAATGGGTTGATGTGCGTCATCATACATATCACTGATTTTAGGCATTTTACTTAATAATTCTTTCATGATTTTTTCTTGTTCTTGAATATTGCAATTCTCTTCTTTTGGCGTGTAATAAATTTGATGTTGCAAAAAGTCCAGTTCTACCGTCATTCCTTTATCTTTTTCCCATACAAATAACTTGCCAAAAGCACTACGAGCTATGACATAAAGATCTGGCATATCTTTTAAGGCAGTACCATCTAGATAATCCTCTAATAACCCCTGGTACTCTTTTGGATTTGTCAACCAAAAAAGACCTTGATTAAAAGGATTAAACCCATATCTTTCCCAGTTCTCCAGTAGTAGAGAAGGTAGTATATTTTTATAGTCCTCTTTCATTTTAGTTTTTACTCACTCTCATATTTTCTGTATCTACGCTAATACCTGAGAATGGTACCTTTGGCGTACCTAATGCACGTATTTTTCTAATATACTCAAAGATATTTTGAACCTCTATATTATCAATGGTTGGAACACCACCGTCACACAATGGCTTTTTAAACGCATAAAC
>JALSSQ010000252.1 GCA_026984165.1 Sulfurovum sp. | reverse complement strand
CACCTCACCCACACGTAAAGCCACCTTGCTTCTTTTGGGCTTGGCATCAGGGGTCATTACTTTACTCTTGGGCTTTAACTTTCCTATCCTCTCGTGGGCTTTCCCTTTAGCGATGCTTCTTTTAAGTATATCTATTTTTAGCAGTATGTTTCCTATACTTGTCAAGCTGTTGACACTTAAGCATCATACTTCTTCCTCTAAAGGGATGAGTCTGTCTCTCTTCTCTTTGTTTGCAGTGGTCATACTCGCTTTTTATCTGCTACTGACTATGAGTGGAAGTATAGAAGGAACTTACTACAATGAAGTCAAAACAGCGCACTATTCGTTTGGATTATTCGGATGGGTCGCTTTACTGATACTCTCTATCTCTTTTCAAGTCATAGAGATGTTTTATGTCACACCACCCTACCCTAAGACAATCAGTCGTGATTTTCCCATCATTCTTTTTGTTCTGCTTCTATGTAGTACACTTGCAAGCTTTATATTTTCAGACATATGGATAACTGCTCATCTGTTGATTGTCACACTATTGTCAACCTATGCCGTCATTACTCTCAAAAGACTCACTCAGCGTAAACGCCCTCTTGCCGATGCAACTGTATGGTTTTGGAGACTGGGGCTAAGCACACTGCTTTTAAGCCTACTAAGTAGTGTTTTACAAATGTTTACAGCACTGGGGATTTTCAAACCTTTAAGCTACATTTTCTTTGCCTCTTTTGCTCTTAGCATCGTCTTTGCAATGTTTTATAAAATCATCCCATTTCTCACATGGTTTCACCTCAACAGCCAAGGCTACTTCACCGCACCCATGATGCACGAAATTATCCACCCCAAAACTGCAAAAAAACATCTTTACATCCATTTGGCAACTATTGTCACTTTTGTGTTGTCACTTTTTATACCATTTGTTATTAATCTAGCAGACATACTCATGATACTATCATTCTCATGGATAGCATACCAACTCATCCATGCAAACAAACTCTACAATGACACACAGAAAAATGGGGAGAAGTTTGAGATAGGGAAGTAGGAAGTTTTTTATAGGTATTCTTAATAGAGCCTTATGTTCTAGCTTCCAATAACTCTCTGACCACAACCCTATCATCAAAAGGATGCTTCACACCCTTTATCTCCTGATAATCTTCATCACCCTTACCAAGAATAAGCAACACTTCATTCTCTTCAAGGGCATCGAGTGCTAATTTAATGGCAAGTCTCCTATCTGGACAGGCTGTCACATTCTCCTTACCACGTAAACCTACCAAGATATCTTCCAGTATCTGTTCTGGTACTTCATCACGAGGATTATCTGAGGTGACGTAGATTTTGTTTGCATAACGTCCTGCTACAGCACCCATTCGTGGGCGTTTGCTTTTGTCTCTGTTGCCACCTGCACCAAAAACCACAGAGATCTCTCTGTCTTTCATGGCTTCTAGTACCACATGCATACCATCATCGGTGTGTGCAAAGTCCACAATGACCAAGGGGTCTTGACTGACTACTTCCATACGTCCAGAGACACCTGCAAAATAAGGTACCACTTTACATATCTCTTCTATATTTTTACCTGTAAGCATCTGAACTGAACCGATAGCTGCCATAAGGTTAAAGAGGTTAAATAGCCCTACCATAGGCGAGTGGAAAGTCGCTTCGGTTTGCAAATGCTTGATACCTGCAGTTATGCCATGAAGGAGTGAAAATGCCTGTACTTTAAAAGTAGCAGGTTCATCGACACCATAACTTTGCGCACCTATGGGATTGTAAGTAATGTTTTTGATGTCATCTTTATTGAGTAGCTTGGGTGATTCATCTGCAAAGAAAAGGCTCTTAACTCGTCTATACTCTTCTACTGTACCGTGATAGTCCAAATGGTCAGAAGTGACATTTGTATGGACTTTCAGTGCAAAC
>JALSSQ010000251.1 GCA_026984165.1 Sulfurovum sp. | reverse complement strand
TTGTTAATACATTTTTATTTTTGATGATGACAATATTTGTCTATTATGATCGTTTTATTGAATATCGAGGAGTTGCCAATTTACATGAATTCTTTTTTTATGCTTCAGTTATTTTTACTGCTATAGCATACACTTGGATAAAATATAGAGATCTTGATGTCAATATTTCTATCTTGGTAATGATTGAGATTACAATACTTATCCATTTTGCTGGTGCTTTTATCAATATCGATGGTCATAGGCTATATGATTTTAGACTCTTTGATATTCGTTATGATAAATTTGTACACTTTACAAATTCGGTGATTGGATGCTATGTTATACTGTACCTTTTTCAAAAAAATGGCTATGAAGTTACAAAATTTATTCTAGCAATTTCGGTATTAAGTACTTTAGGTATTGGTGCTATCATTGAAATAATAGAATTTATAGTGACATTGAGTGTCAAACACAATGGCGTTGGTGGTTACAATAACAACATGTTTGATCTTTTAGCAAATCTTTTAGGAGGTCTTTCTTTAGTCAGCTACTATTTATATCATAAAAAATAAATATATTTAATTTTATAAAATTTAAAAAAATATATTATATTGTTTTTTTATACTTAAGTTCTAGCTCCTTGAAAAAATGGTATAATTACATTAGGAATAAAATTTATTCACTAATGTTAAGGAGCATATCATGAAAAAGAAAATTATAGCAAGTAGTTTGGTTGTTACGATTATTGGTGCTGGTATGATAGTAGGTTGTGGAGGGTCAGGTTCAAGTGACAAAACTTCCAATGATGGATCAGCTGGTAAGGTAGCGAATTTAGATGTACGTTCTGTCAATACTCTTGGAAAAAATGCGGCAAATTTGATCCCTGGTTGTGTATACACTAGTAATGCTGTTTCAACCGTTTTGAATGATCATCATGTCAAAGCATATAAAAGTGTATATAATAGAATTGTCAAACTTAAACATTCCCGTGTAGCAGGTCAACAGCCAACAGCGGGTAGTTGTGGCGGTGAGATGACTCAAAATACAACAGGTAACAATATCTCATATCAGTTTACAGATTTTTGTAATGGTGATGCAAATAACAAAGTCACTTTAAATGGTTCTTTACAAGTATCAATGGTACAAGAGGGAGAAGTTGTAAAATCAGTAACTGCTTCAACAGGTGCGAGTGGTTTAAACGCTATTACAGTGGAAGATGGTGTAACATCAACAGATAAACTTTATCTCGATGGATTAAGTTATACACAAGGTAATCCTAGTGTATTAAAGATCGATGAACTTAAAGTTGACTCATCTACAGATGGAGTGTATCGTTTGACAAATGTCAATGTAGAAGAGAGTGGTGAACTCCAAACAGGTACCGTTGAGATCAAAAGTGCTACTTATTATGATCCTGACGTTGGTGCTGTAACTCTATCGACATCACCACTGCCATTGAATGATGCCAAAAATGGTACAGCAACTCCAGCGACTATCACAGTATCTAGTCAAGGAGAGAGTGCAACATTTAAAACAGACGATCTACAAACAGGTACATTTGATGTATTTAAAAATAGTAAATTAGTTGGAAAACTAGATTGTTCAACATCTCTTACCCAAATAGGAAACTAAGAAAAAATCTAGCAAGGGTTAATCTCCTTGCTAGATTTTTGTAATCATACAATGTTGAAAATAGCTTTTAACTATACTCTTAGGAATATTGCAAGAACACCAGTGCGTTCTTTTTTTACGATATTTAGTATATCTATGATTATAAGCATGTATACACTACTTACAGTCATAGCCAACTCTTTTACGAGTCAATTGACAGGTATTTTAAAAAGTGGTGATATAGATATCATCATCCAATCAAAGTTTTCAGCAACACCACTTTCCTCTTCAATTCCACAAGAAGTGATAGAAAAGATTTTA
>JALSSQ010000250.1 GCA_026984165.1 Sulfurovum sp. | reverse complement strand
CAAGTTCGGAAATGAGTTCATTCATACGTTCAAAAGCGCGTACAAGCACTTTCTTTGTATCTTCATCTTCCATCATCTCTACAACGATACGCCCTTTGGTAATAGGCGTTTTAAGTTCATGCATCAAATTACGCATAAAAAGGTTTTTAGATGTACTCAACTCGTTGATATGTACAATGGCATCATCAAAACTCTTGGCGATCTTACCAATCTCATCATCATATTGATAGGTAATACGTGTCTTCATATCACCTTTTGCAAACTTTTGAATCTGCCTATGCAACGTCTTTAGAGGATAGAGCTTTTTCAGTACCGCCAAATAGAGTAATAGAAGCAAACCTATCAAAAACACACCCAAAGCAATAGCAATTTGAAAATAATAATTTTTCGGACGATTATCTTTGAGCATAAGATTATGCATTAACTGTTGCACATAAATATAGTGTTTCTTTCCAAGTGTAAACACTCTTACTCTACCCAGCGATGATCCACCAGAAAATACGGTGACTCCCCTCTCTTGTATTTGTTCTTTTAATGATGAAATCTTATCTGAAGAAACAGCTTTGACATGTAGATCTTTGTAGAGTTTTTCCAATTTTTCTTTATCTATGTGCTGTTGCAAATTAGAAAGAAAACTAATAGCAATGAGTTGATACCGTTTATACTCCTCAATCTTTTGTCTATCTTTATCCCAAGAAAGAAAGAGTAAAAATGTAGCAATCAAAATAGCAATTGCCACAGTAAAGAGAATATGAATAAATGTAGTGACTGAAAGATTTTTCATCTATGCTCTATCGGTAAGAAGATAGCCTACTCCACGAATAGGTTTGATATAAATATTGTCAGGGTCTATTTTAGCAATCTTTTGTCGTATGCGAGAGATAATCACATCAATATTTTTAACAGAAGAGTCATCATCTATATGCTCACTCTCATAAAGAAGCTGTTCTCTTGAAACTGAACCATTTTTATGCTGAAGCAACATCAGTAAAATATCATACTCAGCAGCAGTAAGTTCTAAAGATTTTCCCTTAAAACGGATCTCTCTTGCTTTTGCATCTGCAACAAACAGTTCTTCCCTCTGTGATTTTCTCTCTTCTATGTTACTGGTACGTCTTAAAATAGTCTTTATACGTGTCACCAGCTCTCTAGGGTCATAAGGCTTTGGCATATAGTCATCTGCCCCACGCTCCATACCTATCACCTTATCGGTAATATCATCACGTGCCGAAGAGATAATGATAGGAATATTGGAAATTTCACGTATTTTGGGAATGACCTCCAGTCCATCCATACCTGGTAAAGTCAAATCCAAAATAATCAAATCAAAATCGTGCTGAGTCAATAAAGAAAGTCCAATGTAAGGATCTTCTGCACCAATGACTTCCATATCATACTTCGTAAGATAATTCGTTAATATAAGTGCTAATTCTGAATCATCTTCTATAATAAGTATTTTAATCATTATTATCCTTTATTTTTCACTATAATCCAAATACACTTTAGTAATAGCAATCAAAAATGAAGTCACAGCAGGTCCAAGAATCATACCCCAAAAACCATGTGTACTCATACCTGCCAAGATAGAAAAGAATATCACAATAGAGTTAATCTGTATAGTACTTTTTAAAAAATCTTCTTTAATCACTTTGATAATCATCGGTTTAACAAAAGTATCGGCAATAACTGATATCATAATGATTGAATATGTTGCAATAGTAATTGCTGTATGTGTATCAATTTTTGTCCAAGCATATAATGAGACAGGAGCCCACACTATAACACCTCCGATAATAGGTATCAGTGAAGCAAAACCATAAATTACACCAAAAAACAGACCATTAAAGCCAAAATAACTCATAATCACACCAAAAAGAAAACCTTCAAAAATGGCTGTAACAATGATGGAGTAAAAAACCACTTCCATTGTGGCAGAAACCTCTTGCATCATACGGGTACCTTTTATGGGAGAAACAGGCAATAACTTTAAAACCATATCAAAAAACTTGTCTCCATAAAAGTTGATAAAAAAATAAAAGACCACTACAAAAAACATATTTTTCATAAAACCAAGCCCTGCACTACCAGCCACAGTAATATAATGTGTAGAATCTTCTATATAGCCTGTAATTTTTACATCATTCAAATATTGTTCACTTAACTCTTTTAAAAAAGGAATTTCCTCTACAAATACCTTGACTGCATTAATTGTATCTTTAATTCCTGCATTATCCATTTGTGAAAGATACCCAACACCTATCGTCCCCAAATACACAATAGGCGCAAATAATAAAAGTGATAAAAGTATCGTAGATATAGCTGAGGAAATTTTAGCTGATTTTGTCAAAGCTACAAGCTTTTTGCTCAAGTTAAATGTTGCCATTGTAAGTAAAATAGCCACTGTAATAGAGAGTAAGAAGGGCTGATAAACAGAATAAGCCCCCATCAAACCTAAAACAAAAAGTGCCGTAACCAATAGTGTGGTTTTACTCATCAAACAATCCTTTATCTCCACCTAACTTAAAATGTTCATAAGACTTCTGTGTCGCTATGCGCCCTCGTGCTGTACGCTCAATATACCCATTGGCGATAAGATAAGGCTCTAACACATCTTCTATCGTCCCTTCATCTTCACTAAGAGCTGCACTGATAGTACTCAGCCCCATTGGTTTGTTTTTCGCACTTACAAGTAGTTGGAGTAATTGGATATCTTGTTCATCAAAACCAAGATTGTTTACCCCTAGCTGATCAAGCGCATATTTAGCACGTTCTAAAGAGATCTCCTCTTCATCTAACACCTCAGCAAAATCACGTACACGTTTAAGTAAACGCAAAGCGATACGAGGTGTCCCACGGCTACGTCTCGCTATCTCAACAGCTGCCTCTTTTTGGGCTACTTTTTCTAGCTTGTGGGAAGCTTGTGTGACGATTTTTGCTAACTCATCAGGTGTATAAAATTGCATTCTAAAGTGCATCCCAAAACGCTCACGCAGTGGATTAGAGAGCATTCCTGCCCTTGTTGTCGCACCGATAAGGGTAAACCTTGGCAAGTCTATCTTTACCGTCTGTGCAGCTGGGCCTGAGCCTATGATAATGTCTAGTCTAAAGTCCTCCATCGCAGGATAGAGTATCTCTTCAACAGCAGGAGACATACGATGAATTTCATCGATAAATAAAATGTCACCCTCTTCTATATTCGTAAGCAAAGCTGCCAAATCCCCTGCTTTTTCTATCATAGGTGCTGCTGTGGTTTTGATGTTTGCATTCATTTCAGAGGAGATAATATTGGCAATAGTCGTTTTACCAAGTCCTGGAGGGCCAAAAAATAAGATATGGTCTAAGGCTTCTGCTCGTTTTTTACTTGCTTCTATAAACACTTTTAGGTTCTTTTTTATCTTCTCTTGACCAATATACTCATCCCAACCACAAGGGCGAAGAGATACTTCATAAGAGCTCTCTTCATCAAAACGCTCTATCTCGACCATACGCTCCATTAGCAATGCTCCGCATGACTAAAATGAAAAATGAAAAATGAAAAATGAAAAATGCTTGACAATAAATGCATTAGTAGGTGTACTCCTTGCTAGGAAATTCACGTCCTTTCACTTCGTTGCGATACTCTTCAAGTCCTTGACGTATCTGCTTTGCACCATCCATGTATTGTTTGACAAACTTTGGCTTAAAGGCTTCAAAGAAACCAAACATATCAGACCAGACAAGTACCTGACCATCGGTAACATTCCCTGCCCCTATACCGATAGTAGGAATGCTTACAGCTTGCGTAATAGCCTTTGCCGCCTCCTCTTTGACACCTTCAACGACGATAGCAAAAGCTCCTGCATTTTCTAAAGCTTTGGCATCTTCTACAAGGGAAGCGATATCTTCAGCACTTTTTCCACGAATCTTATAGCCTCCATCACTGCGTAGAAACTGTGGCATAAGCCCTATATGCCCAAGTACAGCTATAGAATTTTGTGTAAGTGCCTTGATAATATGCGCCCTCTCTTTGCCACCCTCGATTTTGACAGCTTGTGCATTGGTTTCTTGGTAAGCCCTGGTAGCATTATGTATTGCATCCTCTATGGTAGAGTAAGAGCCAAAAGGCATATCTAAAACAATGAGCGGTAGTTTAGCCCCATTACACACTGCTTGGGTATGGTAAATCATCTGATCCATTGTTGCACTGAGTGTGTCTTCTTTGCCAAGAAAACTCATATTGAGACTGTCACCTACCAGTATCATTTCCACTTCACCATCAAAGAGTTGCGCAAAGAGTGCATCATAGGCAGTCACCATTGTGATAGGTTCTACACCTTTCATCTTGGCGATAGTTGTTAAAGTGACTTTTTTGTCTATTTTTGGGGTATGAATACTCACTAGAAACTCCTTTGGAGTTTAGTAAATAGTAAATAATGAATAGTAAATAGTGATATCATTTGTATGCTCTTTAGTATTGTATGTAATATTTTTACTCATTTTATCATATAATATTGAAAATTATACAAAAAGAGTCTCATTTGAAGAAATTAGTTGCCTATATCACTACAGGTTTCCCCTCATTAGAATTTACAGTTGATGCTGCTTTGGCATTAGCACAGGCAGGAGTAGATACACTTGAACTCGGTATGCCTTTCTCTGACCCAGTTGCAGATGGTCCTGTGATAGAAGCAGCCAATTTAAAAGCCTTGCAAAACGGTTTCAAATTAGAACATCTTTATGAAGCATCATCTAAAATAACACCACACATAGAGACTTTATGGATGGGATACTTCAATCCTTTTTACCACAAAGGAATGGACAACTTTATTGCCAAAGCAAAAGAGCTTGGGGTTCATGGATTTATCATCCCTGATTTACCTTTAGAAGAGGCTGCACACTACAAGCCCAGTGTGGAAGCAGCAGGGCTTAGCCTTATAGATTTCATTGCCCCTACAGACTCAGAGGAACGCATTAAGCAGATAGTCACAAATGCACAGAAATTCATCTACCTTGTTGCCTATGCAGGTATCACAGGTACTGGGAAAAGCGAAGACTTGCAGCCTATTGTGACAAACATTAAAAAATACTCAAATACCCCTGTCTATGTCGGTTTTGGTGTAGATCAACATACAGCCAAAGCCAAAGCAGAAGGGGTCGATGGTGTCATCGTTGGTTCTGCCTTTGTAAAAGTACTTTTAGATGAAAGTCTAAGTAACTCACAAAAAATTACAAAAATCTCTACCATTGCAAAAGAGATAAAAGAAAAAATCAATACATAAAGGAGGTTACACACTATGGATGAAGGTATTGAACTGGGAATTATTTTTCTTGTTGTAGCTGTTGCTATTATTGGTGTTGGGTACTATTATTTTACAAAAAAACTCCCTAAAGAATAAGCTCCCTTAACCTTTTGAGAGTATAATACTCTCTTACCCTACTAAGGCATAATAATGGAACATTTAATTTGGAATATCGACCCCACTATTTTACATATTGGGCCTTTACAATTACGCTGGTATGGACTGTTTTTTGTAGGCTCTTTCTTTGTTGGACTGTTATTTATGCAATATGTCTATAAAAAAGAGCACAAAGATCCAAATGAATTAGAGACATTATTGTTTTATTTACTCATAGGTACGGTAATTGGTGCACGTCTAATGCACTGTTTTGCTTACAAACCTGATTTTTATTTGGCGCATCCATTGGAAATTGTCAAAGTATGGAAAGGAGGTCTGGCAAGTCATGGAGGATTGATTGGTGTGCTCGTTGCCATGTATCTGTTTACAAAAAAATATCGCCTTCCTTACCTTTGGCTAATCTCTCGTATAGCCATTCCGGGTGCCTTTGTTGCAGCATCTATTCGTATAGGAAATTTTTTCAACTCTGAAATACTTGGTTTGCAAACGGATGTGCCATGGGCCATTATCTTTAGTCGTATTGACAATATACCACGCCATCCTGTACAACTCTATGAAGCACTTGCCTACCTTGTACTCTTTTTTATTTTATGGAAACTTTACACTATGCTTTCTGGGACTCTTTTTAGTAAACTGGCTCCAGGTATATTCTTTTTTTACGTCTTTACCGCACGATTTTTACTTGAATATGTTAAAACGCGTCAAGCAGATTACACCACGTCTCTTCCTTTTACTACAGGACAACTTCTAAGTATTCCCTTTATTATACTAGGATTTATATGGATGCTTTGGGCATTTAAAAGCTTAAATGCTTCAAAAGAGTAAAAATATAATACTATTACTTGTTATTGGAATATAAACAAGGCTGTAAAACAACCTTTATTTCCTCTCCTACACTAATCTTATTGTTTACTTCCACCTCTAGCAACTCTCCTGCTATACATACAGTAGCCTTGGCATTATGAAGTTTTAAAACTTCCACATAATGTGCTTTTTCATCCTGAGAAGAAAGAACTTCATGTGCAGTACCTTCTTGTATAATTTTCCCTTGTTCCATTCTCCATACTCTGTCTGCTAAAGCATACATTTCACTTGCATCATGACTAACCATAACAGTTGTCATATCAAAACGTTGATGAAAATCTTTTAGTTGAGTTCTTAATCTTTTTCTCATTTTGCTATCTAATGCTGAAAAAGGTTCATCCATCAATAATAATTTAGGTTTTTGCATTATCGCGCGACAAAGTGCCACACGTTGCTTCTGTCCTCCACTGAGCCCTTGTACATTTCTTCGTCTTAAAGCTACAAGTTCTGTCATCACCAATAATTCATTTAGCAATGCTTTGTCATTATTTACAAAAAATAAATTTTCCTCTACACTCATGTTGTCAAAAAGTGCATAATCCTGAAAAACAAATCCTATATTCCTTTGTTGTGGAGAGACTCTTTTATGATTGTTTTGCCATTCTGTATTACCAACAAATATGCTCCCTTTTGCTTCTTCAAGTCCTGCCAGTACCCTAAGCAATGTAGTCTTTCCCGCACCGCTCTCACCCATAAGTACAACAAACTCTCCCCTGTTGACACTTTGGTTTACAATAAGATCCATTTTACCTTGACTTCCATGCAATTTTTTTTGAATATCTATCTGTATCATTAAAGCATACCCATTTTCATTTTTTGTTTATGATTAAAAATATACACCGCAAGTAAAACAAAAAAACTAAGTGCCACCATTACAGCTGCATAAATATGGGCTTGTCCATATTCCATCGTTTCTACCATTTCATAGATAGCTACAGAAGCAACTTTTGTTTCTCCGGGGATACTTCCTCCTACCATCAACACTACACCAAACTCACCTACAGTATGTGCAAAAGTGACAATAAGTGCAGTAATCAATGAAGGCTTAATATTAGGCAAGGCTATCTGAAAAAGCGTTTGAAATTTACTTTTTCCTGCAAGATAAGAAGCTTCTAGCATATGCTTATTCAATCCTTCAAGACCACTCTGCAAAGGTTGTACCATAAAAGGAAGTGAATAGAAACAAGAAGCTACCACTAAACCCTCAAACGAAAAAATCAATTTCACTCCAAAAATATCTTCAATAAACTTTCCCAAGAAAGAGTGCGAAGAGAGTGCCATCAACAAATAAAAACCCAATACAGAAGGAGGCAAAACAATAGGTAATGCAGTCAATGCCTCAACAAAAGGTTTTGTTCTTGATGCCGTTTGGGAAAGCCACCAAGCAAGAGGCAATGCAAACAAAAACAAAATAAATGTCGTTAAAGCTGCTAATTTAAATGAAATCCAAAAAGGAACAAAATCCATCATTTTACCTCATATCCGTACTTCTTCAATATCTCTTTCGCCTCTTTACTTAGCATAAAATCATAAAATACTTTTGCCTCTTGCTTTGCTTTGGCATTTTTAAGTATCACAATTCCTTGCTCTATAGGGCTATAAAGCGCAGTATCTACTTCTGCAAAATGTGAAGTATTCTTATATGGTTTCATCTGCGGAGCATACATAGCCGCAGTAGCAATAATACCTATATCTGCTACACTTATTGCATAAGCAACACTCTGTGATACTGACTCAGCATATACAAATTTTTTTTGAAGTTTTTTATACAATTTAGCATGTATCAGTGCTTCTTTAGTAGCTCTTCCATAAGGAGCTATTTGAGGATTTGCAATGGCTATTGTGTTTATATTGTTATCTTTTAAAAAAGAGATACCACGAGAAAAATCACGTTTTCTTAACGAAAAAAAGACTAATCTCCCTTTTGCATATACCATAGGTTTCTCTACTGCTAAACCTTCATCATAAAGTCTTTGTGGATACTTCATATCTGCTGACATAAATAGATCAAAAGGTGCACCATGCTTTATCTGTGCAGTCAATTTTCCAGAACTCCCTAAAATAACTTGTACAGTTATTTCAGGATATAGTGTATGAAATGTTGTTACCAACGCTTTGCTAACATAACTTACATTCGCTGCCATAGCTACGCGTATTTGTCCTGCAAAAAGTATGTTGAGATTCAACATGAGTACCATCAAAAAAATTTTATATTTAAATGCCATATATTATCCTATCTTTCTAGCAAGATTTTAGCGTGAGTTGCCTGAAAAGCTACCTATTGACAAAATAACCCAAAAGCGTTATGATTCGTTCACTTTTAGTAGGTGTGTCGAGCTGAGAAGGTAAGGAAGAAAACTCCTCACTTCTCACTCCTCACTCCTCACTAAAAATGCTACGCATTTTTAGGGGGTGACTTGGTTTCGACTGGAGCAGTCGGGGCTATGTGCATGTCGGACTGGGCAATTCCGTTACGCGGCCCAACGCGAACAAACGCAAACAATACAGATTACCGTCCAGCTTACGCCGTAGCGTAAGTTAACCAACATTTGGACTGCCCTGCCGGTGAGTGTCATCTTAGCCGGATCTTTGGGTATCATATCTGATGACTATATCTGCCGGAAGCCATGCCGGCAGACGAATCCTCTGGCTGGTCGTACGTAGTTTTGGGTGTAGTACGAAGTACGACGAGATCAAACAACACCGACTAAGCATGTAGAGTCATAGTCCTAGCTGTTTCAGGACAGGGGTTCAATTCC